>NZ_JBPQTQ010000091.1:0-25551 GCF_051386415.1 Streptomyces sp. URMC 129 | reverse complement strand
GGCCGGGCGGGCATTTCGCGCCAGGATCGGGTCGTGGCCTGGTCACCGGGCTGGGCATGTGGCTTCTTTTCAGGTTTTGGCCGCCCTACTTCACCCTTATGGGTGAAGACAGGTGTACCTCCGAATACGACACCAGTCCGGTAGGTAGCTCGTTCGGTGGTCCAGAGAAAAGGAGCACGCCTGTCATGGCAACAGTCACCACCACCGGCACCTGGCTGCCTCCCCGAGCGAACGCGTCGCAGTTCAGCGTGAACGGCGAGGACATCAAATGGGGCGCGGTCGCGGACAGTGTGAAGAGCGGTTACACCTTCCACGGCGGGCCCGTCCCCGTCAGAGTCGACGGCACGGAATTCGTGCTGGGCACGTTCACGCACCACAACTTCCCGATCCCGCCGTTACCCCAGGACCAGTTCGACCTGCGGCTCGCGGTCAACGTGAGCTTCGACGACGGGAAGGAGGTCGACTTCGTCCTGCGGTTCCACCACTACGAGACGCCCAACCAGAGCGCCAATCCGCAGGATCTGGTCGACCTGCCGGTCGTTCACCCGCCGCAGCAGGTGGTGACGGTCGACGGTGCCTCGTACAAGGTGCTGATCACCGGCTTCCGGCAGGGCAAGAAGATCCTCCACCAGTTCGTCAGCGAGGAGAACGGGTCCAACAGCGCCGACATCTATGCCCTGTTCACGCCCGATCCGCCGCTCACCCTGCTCCACATCTCCGACGTGCGGCCGGTCGACGAGTTCGTCGAGATCCTCAACCGCGGTGCCGAGCCGGCCGACATCTCCGGCTGGACGCTGAGCGCCGACGACGCCGGTCAGGACTTCACCTTCCCGCCCGGCTCGACGCTGGAGCCGGGCCGCCGGATCCGGGTCCACACCAACGAGGTCCGCCCCGAGGACGGCGGCTATTCCTTCGGGATCGGGAGCCCGATCTGGAACAACGAGGGCGACACCGCGCACCTGAGGGACACCAACGGGAACAAGGTGTCGGTCTTCGCCTACGGCGACCACGACCCGGCCGTCTCCGGGGACTAGCCCGGCGGAACGGTCCCGCCCCGCGCCGGTCCTGGAGCCCGCTCCCGGGCCGGCGCGGCACCGCCACCCGGCCGCGTCGCGCATGATGGCCCCCATGGGTCGAGTCACCGAACGCCGCCGCGTCGTCCGGATCCGGGACGGGAATGTCACCACACGGGCCGACACGCTCGTGGGCGAGGAGCCGCTGGAGGTGCGGGTCAACGGGCGGGCCGTCGCGGTCACCATGCGGACGCCGGGGGACGACTTCGCGCTCGCCACCGGGTTCCTCGTCAGCGAGGGCGTGCTCGGGGAGGCCGGGGAGGTGGCGCGGATCAGTTACTGCTCGGGCGGGGACACGTTCAACGTCGTCGACGTCCGGCTCGCCGACGGCGTGGCGCCGCCGGACGTGTCGCTGGAGCGACACGTCTACACCACCTCCTCCTGCGGCGTCTGCGGCAAGTCGAGCCTCGACGCCGTGCGCACCACCGCCCGCTGGCCGCTTCCGCTGAGCGGCCCGTTCGGCGTCGCGCCCGGCGTGCTGGCCGCGCTGCCGGACCGGTTGCGGGACGCGCAGCGCGTCTTCGCGCGGACCGGCGGGCTGCACGCCGCCGCGCTGTTCTCGTCCGGCGGGGAGCTGCTCGACGTGCGGGAGGACGTCGGGCGGCACAACGCCGTGGACAAGCTCGTCGGGCGGGCCTACGAGCGCGGCCTGCTGCCGCTGTCGGACGCCGGGCTGCTGGTCTCCGGGCGGGCGTCGTTCGAGCTGGTGCAGAAGGCCGTGATGGCGGGCATCCCGCTGCTGGCGGCCGTCTCCGCGCCGTCCGCGCTCGCCGTCGACCTGGCGGAGGAGGCCGGGGTGACGCTGGTCGGCTTCCTGCGCGGCACGTCGATGAACGTCTACGCGGGCGCCGAACGGCTCCAGCGGCGGGCCAGGTAGGCGCAGACGACGAGCTGCGTCTGGTGGAACATCATCAGCGGCAGCACCGCCAGCGCCGCGTCGCCGCCGAAGATGACGCTGGCCATGGGCAGCCCGGCGGCCAGCGACTTCTTCGAGCCGGCGAAGACGACGACGATCCGGTCGGCCCGGTCGAAGCGCAGCGCGCGGGCGGCCCGGGCGGTCAGCAGCAGCATGGCGGCCAGCAGCACGGCCTCCACGCCGAAGAGCGCGACCAGCCGCCGCCAGCTCGCCTCGTCCCAGATCCCGGCGTTCATGCCCTCGCTGAACGCGGCGTAGACGACGATCAGGATGGATCCCCGGTCGACCAGCGACAGCACGGACCGGTGGCGCGCCACGAAGTCCCCGATCCAGCGGCGCAGGAGCTGGCCGAGCAGGAACGGCAGCAGCAGCTGCCCGCCGATGCCCAGCAGCGTCTCGGCGGAGAACCCGGCGTCGCCGCCGATCAGCGCGGCGGCCAGCAGCGGCGTCAGGAGGACGCCGAGCAGGCTGGAGAACGATCCGGCGGCGATGGCGGCCGGGACGTTGCCGCGCGCGAGGGAGGTGAAGGCGATGGACGACTGGACGGTGGACGGCACCAGGCAGAGGAAGAGCAGCCCGTCGTAGAGGTCGTCCGTGAGCAGCCACGGCACCAGGCCGCGCGCGGCGAGGCCGAGGAGCGGGAAGGCGACGAACGTGCTCGCGAGGATCGTCAGGTGCAGCCGCCAGTGGCGCAGCCCGTCGGTCGCCTCCCGCGTGGAGAGGCGCGCGCCGTAGAGGAAGAAGAGCAGGGCGATGACGCCGGTGGCCGCGCCGTCCACGGCCTCGCCGGCCGTGCCCGCGGCGGGGAGCAGGGCGGCCAGGCCGACCGTGCCGAGCAGCAGCACGATGTAGGGGTCGAGGAACCGGGCCAGTCTGCGCATGCCGGGCATTCTCCCTCCGGTCCCGGAGGGAATGCGCGGCCGGGTCCGATCCTTGACCATGGGAGGGGGCAGAAGCCCGCACAAGCCATCAGAGCCTGATCAGAGAAGGACCGAATCGCACGTGAGCAGCGTCCCGAATGTGACCCTCAACAACGGCGTGAAGATGCCCCAGCTCGGCTTCGGTGTCTGGCAGGTGCCGGACGACGAGGCGGAGCGCGCGGTGGCCCTGGCCCTTCGGGCGGGGTACCGCAGCGTCGACACGGCCGCCATCTACGAGAACGAGGAGGGCACCGGCAAGGCGCTGGCGGCGTCCGGGCTGCCGCGCGAGGAACTGTTCGTCACCACCAAGCTGTGGAACAGCGCCTCGGAGACCTGGACGCGGGACAGCGTTCTGCGGGAGTTCGACGCCTCCCTGGCCCGGCTCGGGCTGGACTACATCGACCTCTACCTCGTCCACTGGCCCCGGCCCATGCGCGACGACTACCTGACCGTGCTGCGGACGTTCGACGAGCTGCACCGCTCCGGGCGCGCGCGGGCCATCGGCGTGTCCAACTTCAAGCCCGCGCACCTGCGCCGCGTCATCGACGAGACCGGCGTCGTGCCGTCGCTCAACCAGATCGAGCTGCACCCGCACCTGGCCCAGGCCGAGACCCGCGCGTTCCACGCCGAGCACGGCATCGCCACCGAGGCGTGGTCGCCGCTGGGCCAGGGCAAGGGGCTGCTGGAGGAGCCGGTGCTGGCGCGCCTCGCGGAGAAGCACGGCCGCACCCCGGCCCAGGTGGTGCTGCGCTGGCACCTCCAGATCGGGAACGTCGTGATTCCCAAGTCCGTGACCCCGGCCCGGATCGAGGAGAACATCGACGTGTTCGGCTTCGAGCTGGACGCCGGTGACCTGGCCGAGATCGCGGCCCTGGACAGCGGCACGCGGCTCGGCCCGGACCCGGACACGTTCGACTGGAGCTGACGGACGGACCGGCGGGTGCCCGGCGTCACTCCGCGTCGTGGGCGGGGGCGAGCGCGTCGATGCGGCGGGCGAGCATCACGTCCAGCTCGGTGACCCTGCCGCCCGCGCTGTGCGTGGTCACCGAGACGCCCAGCCGGTTGTAGCCGAGCGTCAGGTCGGCGTGGTGGTTCATCTCCTCCTGCACGGTGGCGATGTGCACCAGCATCGCGACGGCCTGCGGGTGGCCGGGCAGCCGGTAGCCGCGCACCAGCCGGTCGTTCTCCAGCGACCAGCCGGGCAGTCCGCTCAGCGTCTCGGCGATCTCCAACTCGTTCAGCGGCTGCGGTGCCATCGCGTGGGGCTTCCTTCCGGTGTCCTGCGTCCTGCTCGTGGGGGTTCCCACCCTAGCCAGTGAGCGGCGCGCCACCCGTCGGCCCGTCAGGGCGCGGCGGGGGTGGGGTCCGTCCGGTGGGCGGGCCGCTCGGCCGGGTCCGCCGTCTCGCGCAGCCAGCGGCGCAGCACCCGGTGGACGGCCTCGGCGCCCGCCAGTTCGCCGCCGGGCGGCGTGGCCGGGGAGAGCGCGACGGGCGCGAGGAGGAAGGCGCGGTTCTGCTCGCCGCCCAGCCCGCCGTGGCAGCCGATCTGGTCCTCGAAGGCGTGCACCGCGCCGGTCGCCGGGTCGACCGCCGAGTTGACCATGATGTCGGCGGCGTGCGGGAACCGGGCCGTGGGGCGGACGGCCGCCGCCGCGCCCGGCCCGAACGGTGCCAGCGGGTCCTCGCCGCCGGTGATCTCGCCGGTGTCGAGGCGGTGTTCGGTCCCGCCGGCGCCGAGGACGACCGGGCCGTGCCGTTCGCTGTGGACCAGCAGGAAGCCGATGCCGGGGTGTTCGGCGAGGGTGCGCAGCAGGGCGGGGTAGCGGGCCTCGATGGCCTCGCGGGCGGCGCGGCCGGGCAGGTCGGGGAAGGAGATCAGGCCCAGGTTCCCCGAGCCCAGCACGACGGGCGCGGTCCGCCGTCCGGCCGGGCCGCCGCCCGGCTCCGCCCCGGCGGCGGGCGGCGGCTCGGGCGAGACCTCGGGCCGGTGCAGGGCGGCGCGCGCGGCGCCGCGCGCCTCGGCGCCGGACTCGGGGCGGCGCGTCTGGCGGGGCACGGGCCGGCCGCAGCCGATCCGCACCAGCTCCTCCAGCGTGAGCCCGTAGGCGCTCGCGAACGTCTCGCCGTGGCTCTGCCCGTGGTCGGACAGCAGCACCAGGTGGTACGGGCGCGGGGCGTACTCGGTGGCCTGGACGATCCGCCGCACGCAGCGGTCGAGGGCGGCGAGGACCTGCCGGGTGTCCCGGCCGCGCGGCCCGGAGTGGTGGGCGACCTCGTCGTAGGCGACGAGGTCGGCGTAGACGGCGGTGCGCCCGTTGAGCAGGTCACCGATGACGGCGGCGGTGACGACGTCCCGCTGCACGACCGTGGCGAACGCCCGGATCAGCGGGTACAGCCCGCCCCGGCTGACGCGCGGCCGGTCGCCGCGCAGCCGGGACCGGACCGACTGGCTGATCTCGCGGACGAGTTCGGCGAGGAACGAGCCGGCCGTGCGGGCGGCGTGCGCGGGGTCGGAGAAGTACGCGAAATACCCGGCACGGGAGCGCTGTCCCCGGCGGCGCCGGGCGGCGACGGACAGCACCAGGGCGGCCTGGCCGGCGCCGCCGGTGAAGAGGTTGCCCCGGCTGGCGCCGTCGGTGGCCAGCAGCCCGGGCTCGCCGGTGCGGGCGACGGCCCGCCGCTGGAGCTCGGCGGCGCTGGAGGGGCGGTTGCTGATGATCAGCTCGCCGGTCTCCTTCTCGTACCAGCGGAACGCGGGCACGTCCTCGTTGCTGCCGTGCAGGATGCCGAGCTGCGCGGCGCCGGTCTGGCTCGACCAGTCGGTGCGCCAGGGGGTGAGCCGGTGCGTCGTGCCGCACAGGGCGGCGACCGTGGGCATCGGCGGGCGGTCCCCGGCGACGGCCTCGCACAGCAGGTCGAAGCCGATGCCGTCGAGCTGGAGGAAGACCGTGCCGGGCGTGCGGGTGCGTCGGCCGGGCGCGGACCCGGCCAGGCGGCTGAGTCTGCGCCGCTGCGCGCCCCGGTCGGTGACGGCGAGGAACGTGCTGGTGGCGGACGACGAGACGGACATCACGGCCGCCACCACGACGGCGGTGCCGGGGCCGGCCTCGCCGCGCCCGTCCGGGACGGCGCTGAGGGCCAGCAGCATCAGGGAGCCGTTGAGCAGGAAGACCAGGGAGCCGAGGGCGAGGGCGGGCACCAGCAGCAGGGCGCGCACCAGCCACGGCCACACCAGGACGTTGAGCAGGCCGAAGCAGCCGGCGCAGAGGGCGGCGGTGATGCCGACGCGGGTGAAGCTGTCGCCGTCCGCCGACTGGAGGCGGAAGTCGGGCAGGAGGAGGGCCAGCAGGACCAGGGTGAGCGTGCTGACCGCCCAGACGGCGAGCATCCGCAGCAGGTCGGCGCCGCGTCTGCGCCACCCGGCGGCCCCGGTGCCGCTCGCTCCCCGGGCCGTCACCGTTCCGGTCTCCGGCACATGCCCCCCTTCCCCGTGTCGTTCGGTGCCGCCTGGACTGCAATTGTCCACATCTCGTGCGATCGCCGCGCAGGCGTCCACCGGCGCCTGGCATGCTGGACGCGTCGGGCGGGTGGGCACAGGGGCGGTCCACGGGCACCCGTGGGGAGAAGCCCGCAGTCGGAAGGAGTGCGCGGTGCCGGTCGAGATCACCTGGTGGGGGCATGCGACGGCGACCGTGCGGGACTCCGGGACGACCGTGCTGACCGATCCGCTGTTCACCCGGCGCTGCGCGCATCTGCGGCGGCGGCGCGGGGCCGTGCCGCCGGAGTCGGCGCGGGCGGCGGACGTGGTGCTGATCTCCCATCTGCACGCCGACCACCTGCACCTGCGGTCGCTGGCCCGGCTCGGGCCGGGCACGACGCTGGTGGTGCCGCGCGGCGCCCCGGCCGCGGTGCCGGGCCTGCGGCGGCTGGCGGCCCGGTTCGACCTGCGCGAGGTGGTGCCGGGCGACACGCTGCGGGTGGGCGGGGTGACCGTGCGGGCGGTGCCCGCGGCGCACGACGGGCGGCGGCTGCCGTTCGGGCCGCGCCGGGTCACGGCGCTCGGCTTCGTCGTGGAGGGCGAGGCGCGGACGTACTACGCGGGCGACACGGACCTGTTCGAGGCGATGGCCCGCGAGGCGGGGCCGGTGGACACGGTGCTGCTGCCGGTCGGCGGCTGGGGCCCGAAGCTGGGGCACGGCCATCTGAACGCGGAGCGGGCCGCCGAGGCGCTGCTCCTGCTGCGCCCGCGCGCGGCGGTGCCGGTGCACTACGGGACGTACTGGCCGCTGGGCCTCGAAGCGGTCCGGCCGCATGAATTCCACTCCCCCGGCGACGAGTTCGTGCGGCACGCGGCGCGGCTCGCGCCGGAGGTGCGGGTGCACCGGCTCGGGCACGGCGAGAGTGTGCGCCCGGCGGTGACCGGATGACGGGGGCGGGGGCGGAGTGCGCGCTGGCCGCGTCGCGGGCGGTGTCGCCGGACACGACGCAGCAGGCGATCGGGTATCCGTCGCTGTTCCTGCTGGTGCTGCTGGGGGCGCTGGTGCCGGTGGTGCCGACCGGCGCGGTGGTCAGTTCGGCGGCGGCCGTGGCGTTCCACCACAGCGACGCGGCGGTGTCGTGCGTGCTGGTGTTCGTGATCGCGACGGGCGCGGCGTTCCTCGGTGACGCGATCCTGTACTGGCTGGGCGGGCGCGGGGTGCGGTCGCGGAACGGGTCGCGCTGGCTGGACCGGATGCGGAGCCAGGTGGCGCCGGCGACGCTGGAACGGGCCCGGTCCCGGCTGGAACGGCGGGGCGCGGTGGTGCTGCTGGTGTCGCGGCTGGTGCCGGCGGGGCGGATACCGGTGATGCTGGCGTGCCTGCTGGCGCGGATGCCGATGCACGTCTACCTGCGCGGGGACCTCCCGGCGGCGCTGGGCTGGGCCGGGACGTATCTGCTGCTGGGCGTGCTGGGCGGCGCGCTGTTCCCGCACCCCTGGCAGGGCGTGGCGGCGGCGGTGGCGGTGACCCTGCTGATCGCCGCGGTCCCCGCCCTCTGGCACCGCCTGCGCCCCCACCCGCCGGGCGGCCACTCCCCGGCCCCGGCCCCGGACGCGTCCTAAGGGCTGTCCTCTCCCCCGGGCGGCGGGCGTTCCTCCAGCACGCGGGAGCCGCCGACCGGCAGGTCCCACAGGCGCCCGGCCGGGAGGCCCGCCGCGCGCCAGGCCGCGCGCACGCGGATCAGGGGCTCCAGCGGCGGCTCGGCGGACAGCAGGAACGTGGCCCAGTGCATCGGCGCCATCCGCGCCGCGCCCACGTCGCGCCAGGCCCGCACGGCCTCCTCGGGGTCGGTGTGGACGGCCCGTTGCAGCCAGGGCGGGTCGTAGGCGCCGATGGGCAGCATGGCCAGGTCGATGCCGGGGTACCGGGCGCCGATCTCGGTGAACCAGTGCCCGTATCCGGTGTCGCCCGCGAAGTAGATCCGCCGCCCGGCGCCGTCCGTCAGCACCCAGCCGCCCCACAGGGAGCGGCAGGTGTCGGTCAGGGTCCGCTTGGACCAGTGGTGGGCGGGGACGAAGTCGAAACGGACGGCGCCGCCGCCGGGCGCGGGCAGTTCGGCCGCCTCCCACCAGTCCAGTTCGGTGACGCGGGTGAAGCCGCGGCGGCGGCACCAGGCGCCCAGCCCGGCCGGGACGAACAGCGCGGTGCGGCGCGGCAGCCGCCGGAGCGTGGGGGCGTCGAGGTGGTCGTAGTGGTTGTGCGAGATGACCACCGCGTCGACCGGGGGCAGGTCGGCCCAGGCCACGCCGACGGGGGTGATGCGGGCCGGGGTGGCGAGGATCTTGCGCGACCAGACGGGGTCGGTGAGCACGGTCAGGCCGCCCATGCGGATGACCCAGCTCGCGTGCCCGGCCCAGGTCACGGCCACCGTCCGGGCGTCGGCGGGCGGCAGCGGCCCGGGGGCGAACGGCAGCCCGGCGGTGTCGCGCTGCGCCGCCGCGCCCGGCCGCACCGCGCCCCTGCGGGACATGCGGATGAGGGTGGGCAGGCCGGGCAGCGGCGTGGTGAGCCGGTCGGTGAAGGAGCGCGGCCAGACGCGCCGCTCGAACAGCGGGCGCGGGGCGGACGGCGGAGGCGGGTCCCGCCGCTCGATCTGTTCCGTCATCGGCGCCTCCCATCGGGCCTGTCCCCTCAGCGCAGCACGGGCCGCGCGGGCGGCCATCCCGCGCCGGGCGGCGTTGGGCCGGTCCAGCGACCGTGTCCAGTATGCGGAACAACGTTGCTCGCCATGCGAGACGGGCGGAAGCATGCGGGCATGCCGGAAGCCGTGTACACCCATGGGCACCACGAGTCGGTGCTGCGTTCCCACCGCTGGCGCACCGCGGAGAACTCCGCGGCCTATCTGCTGCCCGAGCTGCGCCCCGGGCTGTCCCTGCTCGACATCGGCTGCGGGCCGGGCACCCTCACCGCCGGTCTGGCCGAACGGGTCGCGCCCGGACCGGTCACGGCCGTGGACCACGCGGCGGACATCCTCACCGCCGCCCGCGCGGAGGCGGAGTCCCGCGGCCTGACCGGGGTGCGGTTCGCCACGGCGGACGCGCAGGCGCTGGAGTTCCCCGACGGCTCCTTCGACGTGGTGCACGCGCACCAGGTGCTCCAGCACCTCGGCGACCCGGTGCGGGCACTGCGCGAGGCGCGCCGGGTGTGCCGGGCGGGCGGCGTGGTGGCGGCGCGGGACGCGGACTACGCGGCCATGACCTGGTATCCGCTGCTGCCCGGCCTGGACGAGTGGCTGGCGCTGTACCGCCGGGTGGCGAGGGCCAACGGCGGCGAACCGGACGCGGGCCGCCGCCTGCTGTCCTGGGCGCGGGAGGCGGGGTTCACGGAGGTCACGGCGTCGGCCTCGGTGTGGTGCTTCGCGACCCCGGCGGACCGGGCCTGGTGGAGCGCGCTGTGGGCGGACCGCACCACGGCGTCGTCGTACGCCCGCCTGGCGGTGGACGGCGGCCACGCCACCCCGGCCGGCCTGCGCCGCATCGCGGACGCGTGGCGCGCGTGGGGCAGAGACGACGACGCGTGGTTCTCGGTCCTGCACGGCGAGATCCTGTGCCGCGCCCGATGACCCCTGGGCGCCCGCGCCGCTACGCCTCGCGGCAGACCTTCAGGGCCCAGCGCACCAGCGGGACCTGGAGGGGCAGGCGGGCGTAGGCGAAGGCGCGGAAGGCCGGGTCGCGGCGGAACCAGTCCTTCGCCGTCTTCACGTTGCCCGGGAAGACCGCCACGAACAGGGCGGCCGAGGCGAGGGCGCCCGCGCGGCGGGGGCGCGGGAGGGCCACCGCCACGGCGCAGGCCGGCTCGGCGGCGCCGCTGACATACGTCCAGGTGCGGGCGTCGCCGGGCAGCTGCCGGGGCACCAGCGGGTCGACGTACGCGGGCGCCCGGAAGTGCGGGACGCCCGCCGCGCCGAGCAGGGCGGCCAGGGCCGAGGGGGCGATGCGGCGGGAGGGGTCGGCCATGGCGGGGGTCCTGTCCTGTTCTCCGGTTCTGCCGCGCGGGGTCGCGGCCCCGCCGGTTCTACTGGCCGGTAGCCTCGGTGGACCGCGCCCACAGGTGCAGCGCCAGCCCGATCAGCAGCACGGTCACCGCGCTCGCCGCCGAACGCAGCGCGTTCCAGCGGCTCCAGCGCGGCGAGAAGTCGGCCCAGGCGCGGGCCGCGTCGGCGGGGTGGGCACCGGCGGCGGCCAGGGCGTCGTTCAGCGGCACGTTGACCACCGCCGTCGGGACGAACGCGCCCAGCGCGTACACGGCCGCCGCCGCCAGGAACGCCAGGCCCGCCGCGCGGTGGCCGAGCAGGAGCAGCAGCCCCCCGGTGACGGCCGCCGCGACCGGGACGCCCACGAACGCGGTGAGGAACGCCGGGTTGAGGATCTTGTCGTTCATGCTCTGCATCGCCCGCACCGAGTGCTCCGGCTCGATGGCGTCGAGCCCCGGCATCACCGACAGCGTGAACGACAGGAAGACGCCCGCCATGACGGCGGCGGTCAGCAGGGCCACGGACGCGGTGAGGACTGCGAGGATCGCCATGCCCCCAGTCAAGCCGCGGGCGGGACCGGCGGCCATCGTTCAGCGGCTCACCGCCATGCGCGCCCGGCTACACCACGTCGTACCGCTCCGGCAGCGGCTCGTCGGTGAGGGCCGCCCACGCCACGGCGAGGGAGTCCTCGCCCTCGCCCAGGTCGGCGACGTCGAAGCCCACGTCGAACGCGGCCCGCGCCGCCGCCGTCTCGCCCTCCGCGATCAGGACCCGCACGTCCAGCAGCCGGAACCGGCCCGCCCGCCGCACGCCCGACGGCAGCCGGTCCAGCACCCGGCGCGCGTCCTCCACCCGGCCGACCGCCAGCAGCGCGGGCACCGCCTCGCGGGCCAGCGCCGCCAGCGCCGGGATCGGCACGGACGCCGTGTCCAGCGCCAGCTCCGTGGCGGCCAGGGCGTCCGCGGCGGCGCGCTCCGGGTGGTCGGCGCAGGCGTGGGCGACCGCCAGGCAGCGCAGCGCCCACGGGCTCTTCGCGGCGGCCAGCGACCGCTCCCAGCTCCGCCGCGCCTGCGCGCGGTCGCCCGCGTGCCACTGGGCGACGCCCAGGTGGTAGAGGGCCAGCGGGCCGTCCGCCGCGTATTCGAGCCGCTCGCGCCAGGGCCGGGAGACCAGGCTCGGGCCCGGGGGGCGCTCGGGGGCGGAATCCTCCTCCGGCAGCCGCCCGCCGCGCAGCAGCTCCAGCCAGGGCCGCTGCTCGGGGCCGAGCGCGGCCGGGTCGAACGGGGTGCCCGGCAGCTCGAACGCGCCGCGCGCCACCTCCAGCGCGCCCCAGCCGCTGCCGGTGTGCAGGATCTCCTTCGGGTCGAGGTCGGCGTACGGCAGCCACGCGGCGTGGGCCGCCCGCAGCGCGTCCTCCGGGAGCGCGGCGGCGAGGCGCCGCTCGGCCTCCTCGCGGTCGGCGGCCGTCAGCGGCCCGTACGCCTCCAGCCAGCTCAGCTCCTCGCCCGCGCGCAGCGGCACCTCGCCGTGGCGGTGGACCGCCGGCCCGGCGTGGATCTCCGCGTATCCGGAGGCGAATCCGGAGGCGTGTGCGGGGGCGTGTCCGGGGGCGTCCTCGCCGGTGAGCCAGCGCTGCCGGCGCAGCCCGCGGGGGCCGGTGCCCCACGCGGACAGCCGCCGCCCGCGCAGTGCGTCGGTGGAGGTCTGCGCGACGCCGTCGCCGTGCTCGTCCAGGACGGCGATCCAGGGCCGGGCGTCCGGCGGGATCGCGTAGGCCCAGTCGGCCGGGCCGGCCCCGGCCGGCGGGCCGCCCGGCACGGGCACGCGGCGCGGCTCGCCCCCGGGCCCGGTGTGCCACGCCTGGTCGGCGGGTGCCAGCACGCGGGTGCCGGGCGTGCCGGGGACGGCGGCGCTGGACCACCAGGAGACGGGAACGGTCCGGTCGTGCGGGTTCCGCACGCGGACGCCGACGTGGAGGAAGTCGGAGCCGTCGGGCAGCCACAGGTCCACCTGGAACGGGGTGTCGCGCAGCCGCTCCCACTCCCACAGCCGCAGCATCCGCCCGCCATCCGGGGCGGGGACGACGGCGGCGTGCACGGGGGCGCAGGTGAGGGCGGAGCGGCCGTGGGCGCCCAGGTTCCACTCCAGGCCGCCGGCGAACCAGGCGCCGTTGAGCGCGCGGTTGACCGGCTGGAGCACGGGGTTGGTGGACAGCAGGTCGCGCCCGGTGGGCTTGTGGCGCAGGGCGTGGACCCGCCCGCCGAGGCCGGGCAGGACGGTGACGGCCAGCCGGTCGTTCTCGATGACGACGGCGTCCAGCTCGGTGAGGGCACGGCGGCGGCCGTAGCCGTCGCGCAGGCGGACGGGCAGGACGGACGGCGGCGGCGCGAGGCCGCCCCGGCGGCGGCGGTCGGGGGCCCGGCGGGCGGCGGCCGGGGTGCCGGGCGGCGGCAGCAGGGCGGGCAGCGGGTTCTCCGGGCCGAGGGCCGCGGCGGGCAGGGTCAGCGTGCTGCGGCGGATGCTCGTCGTACCGGTCCGTGCCATGGGTGCCCCTCGCTCCCTCGCCATGGGCGCCGCCGGACGGCAGCGTGATCACCATGGAACACGGCGTGCGGCCCGGTGACCAGAGGGCCCCGGCCTCACCGCCGCCGGACGAAGTACCGGCCGAAGAGCGCGCCGATCAGGCCGGTGCCCAGCAGCGCGAGCCACAGCGGCATGGTGACCTCGGGGACGAGGAGCCGGATCTCGGTCCGCTGGGTGTTCTCGAAAATGAAGACGAGGGTCAGCACGGCGATCACCGCGATGCCGATCCGGGCCGGCGTCCAGAAGTCGCCGCTCCTGGGATTCTTGGTGCTGGAGGTCATGTCTCCAGCATGCGAGCGGTTCGGCCGCCCCGCCCGGCGAACACGGCCCGGCCATCCCCTGACCCGCGCGCACATGCGAGAACGCGCCCCCGCCCGGTGGCCCGGGTGAGGACGCGTCCGCCTGCGCGATCCGGCCGTCGCGGCAGGTCGCGGCGCTAGGCGTAGACCCGTTCGACGAACTCCGCGATCTGGTGCTCGGACAGGTTGTGCGCCAGATCGGCCTCGCTGATCATGCCGACCAGGCGCTTGTTCCCGTCGATCACCGGCAGCCGCCGGATCTGGTGGGTCTCCATCTGCTGGAGCACCTCGTCGACGGAGGCGTCGCTGCTGATCCAGCGCGGCGTGCCCTTGCACAGGTCGCCCGCGGTGACCTGCGCCGGGTCCTGCCCGGAGGCCACGCATCCCACCACGATGTCGCGGTCGGTCAGGATGCCGCACATGCGTTCGTTCTCATCGCTGACGGGCAGCGCGCCCACGTCGAGTTCGCGCATCACCTGCGCGGCGCGGTCCAGCGTCTCCGTGGCCGGAATCCACTGGGCACCCGGATTCATGATGTCGGCGGCGGTGGTCATGACGTCACGTCCCTCCTCGGTTCGGTCGGTCTCCATCCTCCGCACCCATCCTCCCCCGGGCGACCGCTATGCGCCATTCGAGTGAATTCGGCCCCTGTCGGCCGTCAGAGGTCGAGGGCCGGGGCGTCGGGGCGGTCGATGCCGAAGGCCCGTAGGTACAGGGCGAGTTCGGCCTCGACCGCGCGTTCGATCGTGGTGGCGCGGCGGAAACCGTGGGCCTCGCCGGGGAAGGTCAGGTAGGCGTGGGGGACGCCGCGTCCGGCGACGGCGGCGAGGAGTCGTTCGGCCTGGACGGGCGGGCAGATCGGGTCGTCCAGGCCCTGGAGCAGCAGGAACGGCACGGTGACGCGGTCGGCGTGGTGGACCGGGGAGCGTTCGCGGTACCGCTCGGGGACCTCGCGCAGCGGGCCGATCAGCGTCTCCAGGTAGTGGGACTCGAAGTCGTGGGTCTCGTCGCCGGCCCAGCCCGTCAGGTCAAGGATGGGGTACTTGATCGTGGCGCACGCGTACAGGCCCTCGGCGGCGGGCGAGACCAGCGAGACGGCGGCGGTCCAGCCGCCCGCGCTGCCGCCCCGGATGGCCAGCCGCGCCGGGTCGGCGGTGCCCTCGGCAGCCAGGGCGCGGGCGACGGCGGCGCAGTCCTCGACGTCCACGACGCCCCACTGCTCGCGCAGCCGCTCGCGGTAGGCGCGGCCGTACCCGCTGGAGCCGCCGTAGTCGACCTCGGCGACGCCGATGCCGCGCGAGGTGAAGTACGCGATCTCCAGGTCCAGCACCAGCGGGGCGCGCGACGTCGGGCCGCCGTGCGCCCAGACGACGTACGGCGGGGCCTGCCCGTCCGGGCCGGTGGCGCGCGGGTTGCGGGGCGGGTAGATCCGCGCGTGGATCTCCCGGCCGCCCGGCCCCGGCAGGACGCGGGCGACGGGCTCGGGGTAGTACGCGGGGTCGACGGCGTCGCGGTGCGGCTCGGCCACCACGCGGCAGTGGCCGGTGGCGGTGTCGAGGGTGACGATCTCGTGGCCGCGGTGCGGGCCGGCCGCGATGCCGGAGACCAGGGTGTCCCGCACGGCGAGCGCGGGCGACCACTCGGTCCACGGCCCCGGCACGTCCACGAGGTCCCCGGTGTCCGGGTCGAGGACGCCGAGCCGGGCGTCGCCCCGGCCGTGCACGACGGCGACCGTCCCGTCGCCCAGCGGCGCGAACCAGCGGGGGCCGATCCGCCACAGCGGACCGGCGAACTCCTCGTCCAGCGGGCAGAGGTTGACGGCGTGGCCGGTGTCCGGCTCGACCCGGTGGAGGTTCCACCAGCCGGTGCGGTCGGTGGCGGCCAGCAGGGTGCCGTCCGGGGCCCACTCCGCCTGGGCGACGGACTCCTCCGGGCCGCCCGCGAGGACCCGGACGCCGGTGAGGCGCGGCGGGGTGCCGGTGACGTCCGCGATCAGCAGCTCGGTGCCGTCCCACGGCATGCGCGGGTGGTCCCAGCCCAGCCAGACCGCGCGGCGGCCGTCCGGGGACAGGCGCGGGCCGGTGACGAAGCGGTGCCGCTCGGCGGCCAGCTCCCGGACGGCGGACCGGTCACCGGCCGCCGAGCCGTCCAGCGGCACCGCCACCGGCACCCGCCGCACGTCGGTCGGCCCCTCACCGGTGAACTCCTCCAGTACGCACCAGACTTCGCCGAGCGCGGGCCGGATCAGCGGGTCGCACCAGCGCAGTCCGCCGCCCGTCGCGGACAGCGGGGTCAGCGGGCGCGGCCCGCCCGTGGCGGCGGCGTCGGGTTCGACGGCGTACAGGCGCTGGTCGGCGAAGTGGGTGAACACCGCGAGCGGTCCGCCCTGGTCGCGGGGCACGGCCGCCCACGGCCGGCCGCCGTACTCCAGGACGCGGTTGCGGACGTTCCACGGCGGCGGCAGCACCGACACCGGCCCGGTGCCGTCCCCGGTCAGCCGCAGCAGCGCGCGGCGCCCGCCCTCGCCGGGCCGGGGCGCGGTCCACCACAGCTCGCCGCCGACCGCGTCGAGGTACTCGGGGGCGCCGTCGTGCGCGGCGACGAGCGACGCCTCGACGGGCGAGGGCCAACTGCCGTAGGGGAGCACCGTCTTGGCGGACATCACGGATCCCCTCTCACAGGGCGCGCAGGGCGCGGTCGAGGACGCGGGTGCCGAAGTGCAGGGCGGCGACGGGGACGCGCTCGTCCACGCCGTGGAACATCGCCTGGTAGTCGAACCCTTCGGGCAGCCGCAGTGGCATGAATCCGTAACTCCGCATGCCCAGGCGGGAGAACTGCTTGGCGTCCGTGCCGCCCGACATGCAGTACGGGACGACGTGGGCGCCGGGGTCGAAGTGCAGCAGCGCCTCCCGCAGCACCGCGAACGCCGGGGCGTCCACGGGCGCTTCGAGCGGGATCTCGCGGTGCGCGTACGTCCACTCGACGTCCGGGCCGGTCAGCCGGTCCAGGGTCGCGGTGAACTCCTCGTCGCCGCCCGGCAGGACCCGCCCGTCGACGTGGGCCGTGGCGCTGCCGGGAATCACGTTCAGCTTGTAACCGGCGGTGAGCATCGTGGGGTTGGCGCTGTTGCGGACGGTCGCGGCGACGAGCGCGGCGGCCGGGCCGATGCGGGCCAGCAGGTCGTCCACGGCCGGGCCGAGCGCGGCCGGGTCGGTGCCGTCGAGGTCGGGCAGCGGCTGGCCGTAGAGCGCGGCCAGCTCGGTGAGGGCGGCCCGCACGGTCGGCGTCAGCCGCACCGGCCAGGTGTGCTCACCGATGCGGGTGACGGCGGCGGTGAGCCGGGTGACGGCGTTCTCCCGGTTGATCTTGGAGCCGTGCCCGGCGCGGCCCCGCGCGGTCAGGGTCAGCCAGGACGTGCCGCGCTCCCCCGCCGCGACCGGGTAGATGCGGCGGCCGTCGCCGGGGTGGAAGGTGTAGGCGCCGGACTCCCCGACGGCCTCGGTGCAGCCCTCGAACAGCTCGGGCCGGGTGGCGACGAGGAATCCCGAGCCGAACTGGGCGGTGTCCTCCTCGTCGGCGGTGAACGCCAGCACGATGTCGCGCCGGGGCCGCACGCCCGCCCGCGCCCAGGCGCGCACGACGGCGAGCACCATGGCGTCCGAGTCCTTCATGTCCACGGCGCCGCGTCCCCAGACCACGCCGTCGCGGATCTCGCCGGAGAACGGGTGGACCGTCCACTCCGCCGGGTCGGCGGGCACCACGTCGAGGTGGCCGTGCACGAGCAGCGCGTCGGCGCCCGGGTCCGTGCCGGGCACGCGGGCGACCACGTTGGTCCGGCCGGGGGCCTTCTCCAGCACCAGCGGCTCGATCCCGGCCTCCGCGAGCCGCGCCGCGACGTACTCGGCGGCGGGCCGCTCGACGCCCGCGCCGCCGCCGCGGTTGGTGGTGTCGAACCGGATGAGGTCGGACGTGAAGCGGACCGCCTCGTCCAGTGCCGTTTCATCGATGTGCACAGCGTCGATGTGCTCAGCCATACCATTCCTCCACCGCGGCGGATACCAGTGTCGTGACGGCCTTGAAGCAGCGGATCCCCTCGTACATGCTCGGCGCGGTGTACGCGACCCGGCGCGGGCCCGTCTGCTCCACGCCGGGCACGACGGTGGCGGCCCCGGCGAGGTGCTCGGCGTCGAACTCGATCTCGACGGTACGCGGCACGGGCGCGGCCGGCTCGTGCCGGACGGCGAGCGCGGCGCCCCGGGCGGCGGCGGCCCTGATGTCGGCGGCCGTGCGGGCGGGGGTGCGGCAGACGGCCGCGTACCGGGAGACGTAGTCCTTCACGGCGACGGCCGGCGCGTCCGGCGCGTAGCCGCGGGCGTCGGCGCAGGTGCGGTCGTCGCCGGTGACCAGGACGACGGGCGTGCCGTACTCGGCGGCGACCAGCGCGTTCAGCAGGCCCTCGCTGGCGCGGACGCCGTCCAGGAAGACGCCGGTCAGCGCGTTCCCCAGGTAGGTGTGGGCGAGCACGCCCTCGTCGCCCGCGCCGGTGTGGTAGCCGACGAACGCGATGCCGTCGACGTCGCCGTGCTGCACCCCCTCGACCATGCTGAGCGCCTTGTGCCGCCCGGTGAGCATCGAGGCCCGGTCGTCGAGCTGTTCGAGCAGCAGGTTCCGCATCGTCATGTGGGCCTCGTTGACGAGGACCTCATCGGCGCCGCCGTCGAAGAAGCCGGCGACGGCCGCGTTCACGTCGGAGGTGAACATCGGCCGGCACCGCTGCCACTCGGGCCTCCCGGGCAGGCAGTCGGCGGGCCAGGTCACCCCGGTGGCCCCCTCCATGTCGGCCGAGACGAGGATCTTGGTCATGACCGGCCACGTTACCGGCCGGGGCGCGCCCGCGCCGGTCTAGACGCAGCAGGCGGCCTCGGCGTCGTGCCCGGCCGGGGTCCGGGCCAGGGTGCGCAGGAGGCGGGCCGTCCCGCTGTCCTCCGGGGCGGTGAACACGTAGAGCTGCTGGCCCATCTGGCCGTCCAGGGGCGGGACATGGAGCGTCGTGTAGCTGAGGATCAGCTCCCCCACCACGGGGTGGCGGAAGTGCTTGCTGCCGGTGCCGCACATCAGCACGTCGGCGGAGGCCCAGTTGCGGCGGAACTCCTCGCTGCGCGCGGACAGTTCCGCGATCAGCCCGGTCAGGCGGGCGTCGTCCGGGTAGCGGCCCACGGAGTGGCGCAGCATGGCGACGGTCTCCGCGGCGCGCACCGCCCAGTCGGGGAAGCGGGCGCGGGAGGCCGGGTCCAGGAAGAGGTGGCGGGCGCAGTTGCGGTCGTCGGCGCGGTCGCCGGCCGGGCCGCCGAGGAGTGCGGCGCCGAGGCGGTTCCAGGCGAGGAGGTCGAGCCGTTCGTCCACCACGTAGGCGGGCAGCTCCGGCATGCCGTCCAGGACGCGGCGCAGCTCGGGGCTGACGCCGCCGGGCGGGCGGGCGCCGCCGGAGGCGTCGGCGGCGGTGGCGCGCCGCCCGGCGGCGAGGTTGACCAGGTGCTGGCGCTCGACGCGGCCGAGGCCGAGCGCCCGGGCGAGGGCGTCCAGCACCTCGGCCGAGGGCTGGGTGGCGCGGCCCTGTTCGAGCCGCACGTAGTAGTCGACGCTGATCCCGGCGAGCTGGGCCAGCTCCTCGCGGCGCAGCCCCCGGACCCTGCGGCGGCGCCCGTTCGCGATCCCGACGCTCTCGGGGGCGACCCGGGCGCGCCGGGAGCGCAGATAGGCGCCCAGTTCCCGGCCGTTGTCCTCCATGGGCCCAGTATGCGTGGCCCTGCCAGTACCAGGACAGCGCGTCCGCGGGAAACAGGGGGTTCTGGCCGCCCGGGCGCGGAGCTGCGAGAACTGAGGACATGAACGCCGAAGAGCACACGGAACAGCACACCGGGCAGCAGAGCAGGAAGATCCTCATCGTCAGCGCGCACCCGGAGCCGCGCTCCCTGACCGCCTCGCTCGCCTCCTTCGCGGCGGCGGAGCTGCGCCGGGCCGGGCACGAGGTGCGGACGTCCGACCTGTACGCGATGAAGTGGAAGGCCACGGTGGACGCCGACGACTTCCCCGCGTTCGAACGGCGGGGGCCGGACGGCCGGCTGGACGTCATGGCCGCCTCGACCGGGCCGCTGACGCCCGATGTGGTCGCCGAGCAGCGGAAGCTGCTGTGGGCGGACGCGGTGATCTTCCAGTTCCCCCTGTGGTGGTTCTCGGCGCCGGCCATCGTGAAGGGCTGGTTCGACCGGGTCCTCACCAACGGCTTCGGGTACGACTCCGGCGGCGGCCCCCGCTACGGCGACGGCACGCTGGCCGGGCGGCGGGCGATGATCGCGGTGTCCCTGGGCGCGGACGCGCGGTCGTTCTCGGCGCGCGGCATCCACGGGCCGCTGGCGGACATGCTGTTCCCGCTCCAGCACGGGGTGCTGTTCTACACGGGGATGGAGGTGCTGGAGCCGTTCCCCGTGTGGGAGGCGGCCGGGCTCGACGCCGCCGGGTACGCGGCGGTGACGGCCGCGTACGGGGAGCGGCTGCGGACGCTGTTCACGGACGAGCCGATCCCGTTCCGCGCTCTGCGCGGCGGCGACTACACCCGCTCCCTCGAACTGCGACCGGACGTGGAGGCCCCGGGAACATCCGGGTTCGCCCTGCACGTCCGGTCACGGGGCCGGAAGGACGGGGACTAGCCCGCCGGCTTCTCCACCTCGGCGGCCAGGTTGGCCAGCACCTGGTCATAGATGGCGGCGAGCGCGCGCGGGGCGAAGATCCGCTCGAACACGCCGCCGATGCCCCCGGCGCCCTGCCAGGTGGAGCGGATGGTCACCCGGGAGCGGGCGCCCTCGGCGCCCTCCCCGGGGACCACGGTCCAGGTGGTGACGAGCGTGGAGTTGCGGTCGGTCTCCACCACGGTGTCGTCCGTCGGCTCGGTGACGTCCATCAGGCATTCGCGCACGCGCTTGGACGTCGCGTGGAGGCGGAAGAAGAGGACTGTTCCCTCGCCGTCGCCCCCCTCCCTGACCTCGTAGTCCTTGAACTGCTCGGGGAGCAGCCGGGGATGCGTCTGACGGTAGTCGGCGATCGCATCGAGCACGTCGTCCGGCTTCGCTGCCATGTCGCGCCGCGCGACGACCTCGACCTGTGCCATGGGACCTCCTGGGTCGGTGCGGATACCCGGCTATCTCATCACCTCGTGACAGTCCCGCTTGACACCACCTCTTCGAACATGTGTCCTATTACGGTAGGGCAGGCACCGAGGAGGCCCCATGCGCTGGAACCATCTGAGCCTGAGCGACGGCGGCTCCCACACGCCCGCCGGGGCCGGCGAACCCGCCGCGCCCGCCGCGCTCTTCGGCGCCGCCGACGTCGTCACGCGGACGTTCGACACACCGGAGTTCCGCGGGATCACGTTCCACGAGGTGCGGGCGCGCTCCATCGTCAACCGGGTGCCGGGCGCCTCGCGGATGCCGTTCGCCTGGACCGTCAACCCGTACCGGGGCTGCACGCACGCCTGCGTGTACTGCTTCGCCCGGAAGACCCACAGCTATCTCGACCTGGACACCGGCATCGGCTTCGACACCCAGATCGTCGTCAAGGTCAACGCCCCCGACCTGCTGCGCCGCGAGCTGGGCGCCCGGCGCTGGGCGGGCGAGCACATCGCCATGGGCACCAACGTCGACTGCTACCAGCGCGCGGAGGGCCGTTACCGGCTGATGCCCGGCATCATCGCGGCGCTGCGCGACTACGCGAACCCGTTCTCGATCCTCACCAAGGGCACGCTGATCCTGCGCGATCTGGAGCTGCTGCGGCAGGCCGCCGCCGTCACCGAGGTCGGGATCTCGGTCTCGGTCGGCTTCACCGACACCGCGCTGTGGCGCACGGTGGAGCCGGGGACCCCGGCGCCCGAGCGGCGGCTGGAGGTGGTACGGACGCTCGCCGGGCACGGCATCTCCTGCGGCGTGCTGATGGCCCCGGTGATCCCGTATCTGTCGGACTCGCCGGAGCGGCTGCGGGACACGGTCCGCGCCATCGCGGCGGCCGGGGCGACGTCCGTGACGCCGCTGGCCCTGCACCTGCGGCCGGGCGCCCGCGAGTGGTTCATGGGCTGGCTGGCCCGGCACCACCCGCACCTGGTCCGCCGGTACCAGGTGCTGTACGGTGACGGCTCGTACGCGCCCCGGTGGTACCAGCGCCGGATCACCGGCCAGGTCCACGAGCTGGCCGCCGAGTACGGCATGGGGCCCACGCGCCGGGGCGCCCATCGCGCCCTGCCCGAGCGGGCCCCGGAGCCCGCGCCCGCCGCCGGGCCCACGCCCGGGCCCGCGCCCGGTGCGACGCAGCTCACCCTCCTGTGACCGCCCCGGTCACCAACTGACGGCGCCGCGCGCCGACTTGTCGCCCTCCAGGGTGACGTCCGGCATGCCGGTCGATGGATATGGCAATCATTCCCTGGTCCGGACTTCCCGGGCATCCCCGGGAGGGGAAGCGGCATGCGCGCCATCCGTCCCCGGGCGGGGTTCCCGCCGTGCGCGCGGGAAACGTTTACCCTCCCGCCCATCCGAAGGAGCACCCCGATGAGCTTGCGGCTGCGCCGTGACGTCACCGCCCGCGACACCGGCACCGGCATGGTGCTGCTCGACGAACGCAAGGGCCGCTACTGGCAGTTGAACGCCACCGGCGCCCTCGTGCTGCGCGCCCTGCTGGCGGGCGCCACGGTGGAGGAGGCCGCCGAGCGGCTAGCCGCCGACCGTGCCGTGGCCCGCGAACAGGCCGCCGCGGACGTCGGGGCGCTGATCCAGCGCCTCACCAGCGTCCGGCTGGCCGAGCCGGCCCCCGACCGGTGAACCGGCGCGTGCGGCGAGGCCCTCAGACCGTCCGCTTCACCGACCCGATGAAGGCGGCCCAGGCCCCCACCGAGAACAACAGGGGCGAACCCCCCGGCAGTTTGCTGTCCCGCACCGGCCGCACCCCCGGAACGCCGTCGGCCACCTCGACGCAGTCGCCGCCGTTCCCGTTGCTGTAGCTCGATCTACGCCACATGTCCCACCTCGTCGAGGAACGGGCCCCCGCCCTCCGGCGGGCGGGGGTCACCCGTTCCATCAAAGCAAGGCACGCCCCGCGGCGTGGCGGCTTGGCCGGATATGACCGCGAGCCCGCCCCGCCCGGGAGGGGCGCGCGGGGGCCGGTCAGGGTTTGCGGGCCACCGCCGCGTACTGGGCCACCGCGGCGGGCCGCGGATCGCCCGGTGCCGGCCGCCACTGGGAGCAGGTGACCAGGCCGGGGTCGAGGACGTCGAGGCCGTGCAGGAAGCGGCTGATCTCCGCGCGGGTGCGGGAGGTGAGCGGCGGCCTGGCCTGCCGGTTCCAGTGGCGGATGGCGTCGGCGTTGGCCGCGCCGCCGAGTTCGTGGGTGGGGTGGGTCAGCGCCACATAGCTGCCCGGGGGCACCGCGTCCAGTAGCCGGCGCACCACCTCCACCGCCTCCTCCGTGTCGAGGATGAAGTTGAGGACGCCGAGCAGCATGATCGCCACCGGGCGGCCGAAGTCGAGGGTCTTGGCCGCCGCGTGGAGGATCGTGTCCGGGTCGTGCGCGTCGGCCTCGACGTAGTCGGTGCTGCCCTCGGGTCTGCTCACCAGCAGGGCTCTGGCGTGGGCGAGCACCAGCGGGTCGTTGTCGACGTAGACGATCCGGGACTCGGGCGCGACGCGCTGCGCCACCTCGTGGGTGTTGCTCGCCGTGGGCAGGCCGGTGCCGATGTCGAGGAACTGCCGGACGCCCGCCTCGCCGGCCAGGTGGGCGACGACGCGGTTCAGGAACAGCCGGTCCGCGCGGGCGACGTGGACGATGTCGGGGAACATCCCGATGATCTCGTCACCGACCCGGCGGTCGACCTCATAGTTCTCCCTGCCGCCCAGCCAGTAGTCCCACACCCTGGCGTTGTGCGCCACGTTCGCGTCCACGGTCACCCCCGCGATGATGGCGGGGCGCCGCATGCACGTGCAAGCCGGGCGCGCGGGGCGGGCCGGACGGGGATCGGGCCCGGCGGCCCCGGCCCGGCCGTGACCACCCGTGTCCCCTAGGCTTCTGACGGCACACGGCACACGGCACACGGACCGCGGCGACGCCGGAGCGATGGGGGTGATGACGATGCCGGGCGACACACGGCTGAAGGTCTTCCGCGACGCCTGTCACGAGGCCGCGCGCAGAACGCCCGAGGTGACGTTCTACGAGCTGACCGAGGCGGTCGGCGTCCCCGCCTTCCACTCCGCCGCGATGAGCGACAGCGCGCTGCGCCACCGGGTCCTGTGCCGCCCGCGCGGCGGCCTCGTGGCGTTCGCCGCCCCGCCGTCGTTCCCCGGCTCCTGTGTGCTGCACTTCCGCGAACCGCCGCCCTGGTCCGAGGTGTTCGCCTGGTACGGACTGCGGGTGTTACGGGCCGGGGCGCTGGCCACGCCGCTGTCGGCGGTGGACCCGGGCACCCTGGACGCGCAGGACCGGGAGGCCGCCCTCAGGTGGCGGCCCCGGACGCTGGGCGAACTGCTGTTCAACTGGTGGGATCCGCCAGGCTCCTCAGCAGGGCGGGCAGTGCGCCCAGGCCGGTGATCCGGCGCAGCCCCAGCTCCGGGTGGGCGGTGCCGTCGCCGGCGCGGTCCAGCCAGATCCCGACCAGTCCGGCCGCGTCGGCGCCCGCGGCGTCGATGTCGGGCCGGTCGCCCACGTACGCGACGGCCGAGGGCGGCAGGCGCAGCGCGTCGCAGGCCGCGAGGAACGCCTCGGGCGCGGGCTTGGCGTGGCCCAACTGGTCGGAGCAGATGAGCACGTCGAACCGGTCGCGGATGCCGAGCCCGCGCAGCACGCGGTCCTGGTGGGCGAGGTCGGAGTTGGACAGCAGGCCGTGCCGGTAGCCGGGCGTGAGGGCGGTGAGCGCGGGCAGCACGTCGGGGAAGAGGCCGTCGGTCTCCCGGCGCTGGGCCAGATACCGGCCGAACCAGGCGTCGGCCTCGGCGTCGGACAGCGGCTCCCCGAGGAAGGCGCGGGCGCGTTCCCGGCGCTGGGCGGCGAAGGACATCTCCCCGGCGAGGTAGCGGGCGTACTGCTCCTCCATCACGGCCCGCCAGCGCGTCAGGGCCGCCTCCGGCGACGGGAACCGGCCGAGCAGTCCCTCGGCGGCGAAGTGCCGCAGCGCGGCGGCGCGGTCGGTGCCGGTGTAGTCGAACAGGGTGTCGTCGATGTCCCAGACCACGGCGCTGATCCCCATGGCCGGGACCGTAGCATCAGGGCGTGCGCATCCTCACGTGGAACCTGTGGTGGCGGTTCGGATCCTGGGACCAGCGGCGGAAGGCGATCCTGTCGGTGCTGCGGGAGGAGAAACCGGACATCTGCGGGTTGCAGGAGGTGTGGCAGGCCGGCGACGAGAACCTGGCGCGATGGCTGGCGGACGAGTTGGGCATGCACTGGGCGTGGGCGCCGGGCGAGGTCTTCTCGTACTGGCGGGACCGGGTCGGCACGGCGGCGTCGGTCGGGCTGGGCGTGGGGAACGCGGTGCTCAGCAGGTGGCCGATCGTGGAGTCGGCCGTCGAGCGGCTGCCGGTCGCGGACGGACCGGAGGAGGTCCGGGTCGCGCTGCACGCGCTGATCGAGACGGACGCCGGGCGGCTGCCGTTCTTCACCACGCATCTGCACGCGGCGCAGAGCGGCTCGGCGGTGCGGTGCGCGCAGGTGCGGGCCCTGGCCCGGTTCGTCGCCGAACGCGGCCTCGGCGCCGGGACGTTCCCCCCGGTGGTCACGGGCGACTTCAACGCGGAGC
The DNA here is from genome assembly GCF_051386415.1 of Streptomyces sp. URMC 129. Lineage (NCBI taxonomy): Bacteria > Bacillati > Actinomycetota > Actinomycetes > Kitasatosporales > Streptomycetaceae > Streptomyces > Streptomyces sp. URMC 129. Next base: position 424 of record NZ_JBPQTQ010000091.1, on the reverse strand, counting down.
CCGAGTCGGACGAGATGCGGCTGTTCGGCGGCACGCTCACCTCTCCGGCGGTACCGGGCCTGGTGCTGCTGGACGCCTGGCGGGCCGCCGACCCGGGCGCGCCGTGGGCGTCGTGGGACCCGGTCACCAACCCGCTGGTCGGGGGCCCGGGGGTGGTGCGGACGCGGATCGACTACATCCACGTGGGCGTGCCGACGACGCACGGCGGGCCGGGCCGGGTGACGTCCGCCCGCCTGGCCGGTTCGGGCCCGGTGGGCGGCGTGTGGCCGTCGGACCACGCCGCGGTGGTCGCGGACCTCACCGGCCCGTGAGCCACCGCGGCCGGGAGTCGGTGCGGGCGGGAGGCGGTGCGGCCGGTCGCCGGTGCGCTCGTACATCGCCTCCAGCACGGTGCGGGCGGTGTCGATGCCGATCAGGTCGAGGA
>NZ_JBPQTQ010000090.1:0-25635 GCF_051386415.1 Streptomyces sp. URMC 129 | reverse complement strand
CGGACAGGTGCGTTTGTCACTTGGGGTGCTTGACGCGGAGCGGGCGTCCGACGACCGGCCACCCCGCGGCCCGCTGCTTGAATTCCTCGGCGAGTTCGAACTCGCCCTTGGCGAACCGCTTCTTCATGAAGAGCGTGAGGCCCTCCGTGGTCAGCCGGCTCACGTCCGTGTCGCCCTGCTTCCGGGCCCACAGCAACGTCTTCATCGAGCCGTAGAAGTTGGCGTCGATGCACTGCTGGTCGGTGTCGGCCAGGCCGAAGGCCGGCGGGATGAAGTCCGCGCGGCGCAGGCGGTCCAGGATCATGTCGGCCGCGGCGCCGGAGTCCAGTTCGCCGCGCTCCACCGCCTGGCACGCCTCGTTGACCTCCTGGAGGAGCTTGAGCACGGGCGCGTAGGCGGAGTTCTCCGGAATGGTCCGGCCGCGCCACCAGGCGTGCTCCAGTGGTTCGAGGACGCCTGGATCGCGGGTGTCGATGTACCGCGCGTAGGCCCGGTTGACCTCGAAGGTCGCGATGATCTGCCCGAGGGACCAGACGCGGAACCAGGCGTTCCACAGCCGCCAGTCCCGGAACGAGAGGTACGCGTTGGCGCACAGGTCGTCGTTGAAGTCGAGCAGTCCCTGCTCCAGGTCCTGCATGAACTTGAAGCGTTCCACCGAGAAGTCGTCGTCGCGGATCGCGTCCAGCAGCCGGTGCGTCAGGGCGTGCACCGTTTCGAGGGTGTTCGACATGCCCCGGGAGAACAGCGGGTCGACGAACCCGGCCGCGTGCGAGGTGAGGCACCAGCGGTGGCCGACGGTCTGCCGGGGGGAGTACTGGATCCGCTCGGTGCGCACCCAGTTCCTGACCGGCTTGGCCTCCGCGAACTGCGCCGCGATGTCCGGGTACCTCATCAGGAAGCGCTGGAACTCCTCCTCCGGCGAGCAGTCCGGCTGCGGGTGGATCCGCGGGTCGACCATCAGCCCGACGCTGCACAGCGGATTCGTCGCCCGCTGGTGGTTGTCGAAGGGGATCACCCACAGCCAGCCGCCGTCGAACATGTGGTGGAGGGTGCCCTCGTGCCACTGGGTCCGGAAGCCGGAGTGCACCTCGGGCTTGGCCACCTCGTCGAACGGGCGGACCCCGGTGAAGTGGGTGAACAGCGACCGGGACTGGTGGCGGAACCGCGTCGGCTCCTCCCGGAGGTTCAGCTTCCTCGCCAGCACGGACCGGTGGCCGCCGGCGTCCACCATGAACTTCGCGCGCACCGACGCCCCGGTGGACAGCTTCAGGGTGACCTCGTCGTCCCCGAGGTCGACGTCGACCACGGCCTGCTGCTGCCTGATGTGGGTGCCGTACCGGACGGCGACCTGCATCATCCAGGCGTCGATGTCCTGGCGGAAGTAGTGGTTCTCGGTGTGGGTGATCTTGGGCACCTCGAACCGGGTGCGCTCCACCGGGTCCTGGCGCTTGCCGTCGCGGTGGTAGACGAACCCGAAGTTCCGCTTGACCCCGCACTGCGTGGTGATGTTGGCGTAGACGCCCTCGAACGTGGCGAGGTGCTTGATCTCCGGCACCCCGTACCGCTCCGAGATGAGCCGCATCATCATCGAGGTGAAGGGGATCGTCGACTCACCGATGGTGAACTTCGGGTGGGTGTCGGCGTCGATGAGCACGACATCGGCCCCGTTGCGCGACAGGCACGCGGCGAGGATGGTCCCGGCCACCCCTGAGCCGACGATGGCCACGTCGTGGAGGTGCTGGTCGTCGCCCTTCTGTTTCATCTGGCTTCTCCCTCTTGGCGGATGTGCGGACAGCGGAGGCATCCGGCGGCGAGGCGTCCTGGACGTCCCGCGGTGACCATCCGAGGGGGGCTGTCGCGCTTCCCCCGACAGGTGGCCGTCTCGCGTGCTGCGCCGGTCTGCGCGTGGGTGGACCGGAATGAGACGGATCGGAGCGGATGAGGCCGGGCCCGTCGGCCCTCGCGCGGCGTGGCGGCGGCCGGGACCCCGGGGACATTAATTCATCGCTTGATGAACAAACACTACCGGTGCGGAACCGCCGGCTGCAAGACGTCGGCGGCGGGGGGCTCGGCGCGGGCCGCCGCGGGGACGGGCGCCGCATCCGGAAGCGACGCGAACCGTTCCAGGCAGCCGCGGACGGCGGTGGCGAAGGCAGGGACGTCGTGGAAGAAGTGGCCGCCGTCCACCACGCTCAGCTCGAAGGTCTCGGTCGTCTCCCGGTTCCAGGCGATCAGCCCCCGGTCGTCGGTCATCCGGTCGAAGCGGCCGGCGAAGGCGGCGATCGGCACCCGCAGCGGCGGCCCGGGGCGCCTGCCATAGGTCTCGGCGAGTCTGACGTCGGCCCGCAGCAGCGGCAGGTAGATCCGCATCAGGTCCGCGTCGTTCAGCACCCCGGACGGCGAGCCGCCGAGGCGTTCGAGCACCTCCAGGAACTGGGCGTCGGGCAGGGCGTGGATGGGCCGGTGGGACAGGCCCGCGGTGGGGCCGTTGCGGCCGGAGACCAGCAGCGCGGCGGGCGGGGCGCCGGCGGCGGTCATGCGCCGCGCCATCTCGAAGGCGAGCAGCGCGCCGAGGCTGTGCCCGGCGAGCACGTACCGTTCGCCGTCCGGCCGCAGGCGGCGTGCGACGCGTTCGGTCAGATCGTCCGCGAGCGGGTCCCACTCGGTGATCAGCGGCTCGCTCATGCGGGTCGCGTGGCCGGGCAGGTCCAGCGGCACCAGGTCCACGGTGCCCGGCAGCCACCGGGACCAGGACCGGTAGTAGCCGCCGCTGCCGCCCGCGTGCGGGACGACGAAGAGGGTGGTGGTCGGCGCCCCGGCCGCGGCCGGGGACTTCTGGCCGGGCAGGCCGCCGGCGCGGTGACTCACGTGGGCGCGCTCCTTCCGACTGCGGGGTGAACGGGGTCGCGCGCCGCCGAGCGGACGGCCGGCGAGCTGCGCCACCGGGGGGCGGACGGCCGCCCTGCGGACGCGCGGGCTGACCAGTTCGGCGAGCCGGACCCGGTGGAAGTGGACCGCGACGTCCGGCGCCGCGACCGCGACCGCGGCCGGGAGGGGCGCGGGGCCCGGGGCCGCACCGGGGCGGCCCCGGCCGCGGAACAGGTCGCGGAGCGTCCAGCGGGCCACCGGGCCCGCCCCGGCCGGCAGGTGGCTGAGGACCGGCAGGCCCGCCGCGTCGGCCGTGGTGACGACGGATCTGAGGCCGCCGGCGAGGCCCAGGCCGAGCGCCTTGAGGACGGCCTCCTTGTAGGTCCAGTGACGGAACAGCGCCTCGCTCGCCGCCGGTTCGTCCAGCGCCCGCCAGCGCGCGTATTCGGCGTCGGACATCATCGTCCGCGCCAGGCCGCCGGGATCGCCGACCGGCCGCGGCACCTCCACGTCCACGCCGACCGGGCCCGCCGCCGTGACGGCCACGGCGGCGAACGGTCCCGAGTGGGAGAGGTTGACGTGGACGTGGGGGCTGTCCGTGAGGAGCGGCTTCCCGTGCCGGCCGCGGTGCAGGCGGAGCCGGACCGGGGAGACGCCGGTGGCCTCGGCGGCCAGGACGCGCAGCGCCACCTGGGCGCCCAGGCGGCGGTGCCGATCCGGGACGACCGAGGCCGCGAGCCGGACCAGGTCGGACTCCGGCAGCACGGCTGCGGCCCGGGCCACCTCGTCCTCGTCGTCCACGTCCACGAGCCACACATGGGCTTCCGTCAGGGTCATGACGCCTCCTCGGCAGACCGGCGCGTCCCGACAGAAACTCATCATACATTGAATTCATCGAATGGAGAATAAATGGCGGGATGAATTACGTGTCTGCTGCGCCACACCCGCGCCCATGCGCCCCCGCACCGCCGCGCGGCCCCGGAAACGCCGATCAGCCGGCGGGCACGGAGTGCCGGCCGGCTGATGGACGGGCCCGCGGTGTCAGTCGTCGACGGTGCCCTGGATGTACTTCTGGACGTACTCGTAGGCCAGGTCACCGAGCTGTATCCCGAACTCGACCGACCTGCGGACGGTCTCGGAGAAGTGCACCCCGCCCCAGACGCGGCTGGTCGCGCAGTCGTCGACGAAGGCGGTCCAGGTGTCCCAGTGCACCTGGAGGTCGGCGGCCGGGGTGATGCCCGGCTCGACCACCGCGGACCCCGCCGGGGCCGAGTAGGTCCAGTCGAGCGTGTCGGAGTCGAGGAAGCGCCGCGTGGCCTGCGCCTCGGCCGAGCACAGGGTCGTCGAGCCCGACGGGTACTCGGGGTGGTCACCGACGTTCAGGTAGCTGGCCCACTGGTCGGCGGGCAGGTCGTCGACCGTCCCCACACCGGGCCCGCCCCAGCCGGTGACCGGCGAGTTGCCGTACACGTGCCGTACCGCGCTGACCGGCCGCACCGCGTCGTACCGGTGCTTCTGGTGCCAGGCGGCGACCAGGCCGTCGAACATCGACACCGAGTTGGTCATGAACAGGTGGACCCAGCCGTCCAGGTCCAGATCGTGCGCCTCCGCCGCCGCGAGCACCGAGAAGCCGATGCCGAGGAGCTTGTTGTCGAACACCTCCGCCTTGATCTTCTGCTCGTCGGTCAGCCCGGCGGACGCCTCCAGGATCTCGTCCACGCTCCGCTTGTACGTCCTGCGGTCGCGGTGGTCGCTGTGCCGGGGCGCCGGGAGGCTGAACTGGGCCGGGTCGCGGAAGGAGTAGGGCTTGGTCAGCCGCATCTGCGGGGTGACGAAGTGCTGCACGGTGAAGATGCCCATGTCGCCCTCGCCCACGCCGTTGCGGCGGCGGTGCGGGGTGAGCTGCGGCTGCCACCGCGAGGGGTTGCGCAGCTCGTAGGCCGAGTTGACGGGGACGTATCCGGTGTAGTCGAAGTAGGGCTTGCGGTTGTACCGGCGACCGCCCTCGTCGCCGAGCTGGTTCATCCCGTCCCGCTCACGGGCGCGGACCACGGCCTTGCCCGCCAGGTTGCCGATGCCGACGGGGCTGGTCCTGTTCTCCGACTCGTCGTCCGGGTTCAGGCCGACGGAGGTCAGCATCTCGCGGAACAGCGGCTCCTGGGCCGCCATGACGCTCTTGATGACCTGGTAGGTCGCGTGCAGCGCCGCGATGTTCTTGTTCCGGTTGGTGGCGGACTCGGCGGCCGGGCGGCGGCCGAGCCGCGAGTACACGCCCACCGCGGTCGGGTGATAGGGCGCCAGCGCGTCGAACCACGCGTTCTGCACCAGGTGCGTGACGCGGATCAGGAGCGTCACGTCCATGGGCGCGATGATCGCGGTAAGGTCCGGCCGGTTGGCGATCAGGTCCCTGATGATGTTGCCGGTGTCGAAGTCGAAGTCGGCCGCCGCCGCGGCGGCGGCTTCGGCGGACGTCCGGGCGCCGCCGAGGGCGGAGTCCGCCGCCGCCGCGCCGGGGGCCCCCAGCGTGCCGATACCGGCGACCGTCACACCGCCGAGACCACCGAGCAGCAGGCTCCGGCGCCGCGGCGAGAAGCCCCGGTCACGCGCGTCCTGGGTTACAGCCATAAGTCCTGTTCCTTCCGTCTGCTGAGCCGACCCGGGCGACGCCGGGGCGCACGGCCCTTCCGGCCGCGGCGACCCACCGCGGCTCCACCGAACCCGGAGAATTAATTCAGCAATGAGTGAAGTCTATGTATGATGACTTCCGTGTCAAGGGAGGGTCCCCGCGGCCACCTCTCGACACGGAGCGGGCTGCTGTGCTTGATTGAAAGCGCACGTTCGTTTTTCACGACCGGTCAGTCCACCGCCCGTCGGGCGCTCCTTCGCGTGCGCCGACCACCCATTCCCAGGAGAGGTTCCTCGTCATGAAGCTCTACGCGCGGATGCTCAAGGCCTCATGCATCGTCGACCCGGAGACGATGGAGACAACGACGCCCTTCCTCCAGCACGACACCGTCCCCCACGCGATGGAGGACAAGGGGGTCCGGCAGATCTTCTTCTTCGTGGACAAGAAGGACAACACGATCTTCTCGATCACGATCTACGACACGGAGGAGGACCTCAACGCGGCGATGCAGGAGGCCACCAGCGAGTTCCGCTTCCAGAGCCTGGCGACGCTCGGCTGTACGGCGGTGGACGCGCGCACCTTCGAGGTGGTGGCCGGCGCGGTGAACCCCGACGCTCCCGAGGTGGACTTCAAGGCCCTCGTGCCGCCCATGCAGAAGAGCTGACCCGCACCACGCCCCATGCCGCAGGCGCCGGATCGTTCGATCCGGCGCCTGTTTCGGCGTGTCCGCGGCGCTCGCGCCGCCCCGCCCCGCCCCGTCCCGGCGCCCGGGTCACCGGCGGGCCGTGGTCCTCCGGGGCTTCCGCAGCGAACGGGCGTAGCTGCCCCGCCAGTAGCCCAGCGGGAAGCGGTCGGGGAGGGCTTCCCCGCCGACGATCCGCCCGACCACGATCACGTGGTCACCGGCCTCGACGAGCTGGTGGACCACGGACTCGGCGTGCGCCACACTGCCGGCGAGCACCGGCGCCTGGGTCATCGCCCCCGGGCGCCACTCCACCTCGGTGAACTTCTCGGCCGCGCGGGAGGCGAACAGATCGGAGACGCTGTCGGCCTCCGAGTCGAGGAAGTTGACGACGAACCTGCCGCTGCCGGTGATGGCGTCCAGAGTGCTGCTCGGCGTGGCGACACAGGCCAGCAGCAGCGGCGGATCGGCCGAGACGCTGCACACCGAGGAGCAGGTCATGCCCACGGGGCTGGTGTCGGCCCGCCGGCTGGTGAGGATCGAGACACCACTCATGAGGGAGCCCATCAGGGCCCGGAACAGCGAACGGTCGACCGAGGGCAGCACGTCCTCGTCCGTACCGGTGGACATCAGGGAAGGGGAAGCGGCCGTCATAGTTCGCTCCGTTCTATGGCTGCGGTCAGCGCCGCACGGTTCTTCTTGCCGTTGGGCGTGAGCGTCAGGGCGTCCACGGTGTGCAGGGCGTCGACGATCATGTAGGTGGGCAGCAGCTCGGCGCACTGCCGCTTGAGGTCGACCAGGGTGACCGTCGCGCGCCGGGAGGGCACCACCACGGCGTGCAGGCGCGCGGCGAGCCCCTCCCCGACCACCACCACGGCGACATCCGCCACGGCCGGATGCGCGCTCAGCGCGGCCTCGATCTCGCCCAGTTCGATCCGGTGCCCGCGGATCTTGACCATGTGGTCGACGCGCCCCACGTACAGCAGGTTGCCGTCCGGGTCGCGCCGGCCGATGTCGCCGGTGCGGTAGGGGCCGGTCTGCGGTTCCCGCCCCCAGTAGCCGAGCATCACGGTGGGGCCGCTGACCACGATCTCGCCCTCGTCGCCGGGCGGGTCGAGGACGACGGTGGCCCCGGAGGCCGCCGTGCCGATCGGCAGCGAGCCCGTCCGCCGCAGATCGGCGCCGGTCACCTCGTAGGAGGTGCACACGTTGGTCTCGGTGGGGCCGTACCAGTTGAGCAGCCGCACCCCCGGCCACGCCCCGCGCAACTCCTTGACCTGGCCGATCGGGAACGGCTCGCCGGCGAAGACGCACGCGCGCAGCGCGGGCGGCGGCGGCCCGGCCAGCAGCCCTCCCTCGCGCATCATCAGCGTCAGCGCCGAGGGCACCGAGTACCAGACGGTGATGTCCCGCTGCCGCAGGTACCGCACCAGTTCGGCCGGGGCGTAGGCGAGTTCGGAGGGGATCAGGTGCACGGAGGCGCCGGCCCGGAACGCCGCGTAGAGATCGAAGACGGACAGGTCGAAGTTGAGCGGCGCGTGATTGGACAGCCGGTCCGCCGCGGTGACGTGGAGCCGCTCGACGGCCCAGTCGACAAAGGCCAGCGCGTTGCGATGGCTGAGGCAGACGCCCTTGGGGTCCCCGGTGGAGCCCGAGGTGTACAGGATGTAGGCGGGGTCGTTCGGCCCGTTCTCGTGGAGCGGGTGCCCGGCGTCCTCCGCCGCCTCCTGAAGCAGGTCGGCCGAGGTGACGACGGGCGCGGTGGTCTCCTTCTCCAGCGCGTCCCGGCGGTGTGCCAGCTCCGGGTCGACCACGATCAGGGCGGCCCCGCAGTCGGCGGCGATCCGGGCGACGCGGGCCGGCGGATTGGCCGCGGTGACCGGCACGTAGACGATGCCGGAGCGCAGCGCTCCCTGGAGGACCGCCACGGCGTGACCGCTCTTGCCGGTCCACACCACGGCACGCTCCCCCGGCGGGATGCCTCTGCCGCGCAGCGCGGCGGCGTACCGGCCGGCCAGCGTGTCGAGCCGGCCGTAGGTGAAGTGCCCGTCGGGTGCGACGACCGCGGGCGCGTCGGGTGCCCGCCGCGCCGCGTCGACGACGAGCTGATGCAGCCTCATAGTCCCAGCTCCCTGGCGATGATGAGCCGTTGGATGTCGGAGGTGCCGGAGAAGATGGTGGCCGGCACGGCGTCGCGCAGCGTCGTCTCGATCCCGGCGTCCCGCAGATAGCCGCGGGCGCCGAAGACGCTCACGGCGTCCAGGGCGCCGGCGACCGCCGCCTCGGACACGGCCAGCTTCGACAGCGCGACGGCGAGCGTGGGCCGGCGGCCGGCGTCCATCTCCCAGCAGGCGCGGTAGAGCAGCAGGCGCGCGCTCTCCAGCCGCAGTTTCATGTCCACCACCCGGTTGGCGACCGACTGGTTGGCGCCGATGGCCGCCCCGAACTGGCGCCTGGTGCGGGCGTGTTCCACGGTGCGGTCCAGCACCCGGTCGAGCATGCCGACGTAGCCGGCGAACAGGCAGGCGCGTTCCCAGCCCATGGAGTGCTGGAAGATCGCGCCGCCCTGGCCCGGGGCGCCCAGGACCTGGTCCGCCGGCACGAAGCAGTCCTCGAAGGTGACGGTCCCCGCGGGGACCGAGGTCAGGCCCATCTTCTCGAAGGGCGCGCCGACCCGTACGCCCCCGGCGTCGCGCGCCACCACGAAGCCGGTGACGCCCAGGTGCCCGGCGCGCGGGTCGGTCGTCGCATAGGTGACGAAGACGTCGGAGACCGGTCCGTTGGTGACGAAGCTCTTGGTGCCGTTGAGGAGGTAGCCGCCCGGCACCTCGGTGGCCGTGGTGGCCAGCCGGGAGACGTCGGAGCCGGCCTCGTCCTCGGTCATGGCGTTGCCCGCGATCAGCTCGCCGGAGGCCAGGCCCGGCAGGAAGCGCGCTCGGGCCTCCTCGCCGCCGAACCCGGCCAGCGGCATGGCGCAGGCGAAGAGGTGGGCGCTGGCCGCGAACACGATGCCGGTGTCGGCGCAGCCGCGGCCGAGCGCCTCCACCTGGAACGCCGTCGCCAGGGCCCCGAGCCCGCCACCGCCGTACTCCGCGGGGATGCTGAGGCCGAGCAGGCCGAGGTCCCCCAGGGTGCGCCACTCCTTCCGGTCGAAGAACCGGTCGTGGATCGGCGCGGGGAATCTCTCCCGGACGGCGGTCAGCGTGTCCCGGTAGGCGGCCTCCTGCTCCGTGGTCCTGTCGAAGTGCACGCGTCCTCCCTTGACGTGCTCAGCAATGGGGAAACGTTCTCGCCCTGGAGGGCGAGCACCTTGTGCTCGCGCAGCCGTTCTTCCGCGGTGTGCTCGATGCGGCTGACCGCGATGCGCAGAACGGGGGGCGCCATGAGCGGGGTCAGCACCGCGACCAGCATGATGATGCTGTACATCTCGGTGGTGAGCAGGCCGAGGCGGACGCCGACCATGGCGATGATGATCTGGATGACGCCCCTGGCGTTGATCCCGGCGCCGAGGGCGAGCGCCTCCCACCGGTTCATCCGGCTGAAGACGGCGCCGAGGAAGGCGCCGAGGAACTTCCCGGCGACCGCCACCGCGATCACCGCGAGGGTCCACAGCGCGATCTCGGGATCGGCCAGGACGGTCAGGTCCATCCGCAGCCCGGCCATCCCGAAGAACAGCGGGGCGAACACCGCGAGGACCGTGGTGTTGAGCGGTTCCAGCCGGGTGGCCTGCGTCTCCTCGCAGGATCCGACGAGGATGCCGCAGACGAACGCGCCGAAGACCGCCTCCAGTTCCAGCGCGTGCGTCCCGGCCGCCGACAGCATGATCATGATGGCCGCGGCGGCGATGGGCATGCCGCGGACCTCCGACCGGTGGGCGGCGCGCATCACGGCGCGCACCGCCCGCCGGCCGATCGTGCCGGCGAACAGGACGACCAGCAGCACGTGGAGCAGGGACAAGGACACCGCCCCGGCCTGCACGCCCGTGGTGGCCATCGCCGCGACGACCGAGACCAGCAGCCAGCCCAGGACGTCGTCGACCGTGCCGACGACGAGGATCATCTGCCCGACGTTCCGGTGGATCAGCCGCATGTCGATCAGGATCCTGGCGATCACGGGGATGGCGCTGACGCACATCGCGACCCCCACGAACAGCGCGAACACCGCCGGTTCCGCGCCCTCGGCGCGCAGCCGCTCCGGGAGCACGAACCCCAGCCACACACCCAGCACCAGCGGGATCAGCACGCTGGCCAGGTTCACGCCGACGGCCTTGGCGCCGTACCTGCGGACCATCCCCAGATCCAGGTGCATGCCCGTGAAGCCGACCAGGAACAGCACACCGAGCTGCGCCACGGCGTCGAGCAGGTTCATCTGGGCGGCTTCCTGCGGGAAGAGCCAGTCGGAGAAGGCCGGGGCGATGTTGGCCAGCAGGGTCGGGCCCAGTACCACACCGGCCGCGAGCTCGCCGACGATGGCCGGCATCCCCCACTGCCGGGCCAGCCTGCCCAGCAGCAGCGCGAGCAGCAGCAGCACCCCCACCTGGAGCAGGAAGATCATCAGGGTGTGGTGCGGCAGGGGCGGCACCGCGGTGGCCGCGATGCTCATGCGCCGCCCTCCTCACCCGCCCGGCCGGCGGCCACCGGCTCCGGGGGCCGCCGCGCGGCCACCGGCGGGGCGTCGTCCCGGCGGCCGGTGACGTTGTCGCGCGTCAGGAGCCGCCGGAAGTCCGGTGGGGCGACCGTCTTGATCCACAGCAGCATCCGCACTCGCCGCCAGAGGGTGAACGTGTAGACGCGTGCCCTGGGCTCACCGAAGTCGTACAGCGGCGGCACGAACCGCTCCCGGCGCAGCCACGCGAAGATCGCGCGGGCCGCGGCGACGGCCGAGGTGCGGCCGGATCTGACGGCGGCCAGCTCCCCGAAGAGGGTCCGCAGCGCGCGGGGCAGTCCCTCCGGGGTGCGGAACCACAGGGCGGACGCGAACTCCTCGACCGCGTCCCAGGAGCCGCCGGGCCGGCCGTCGCAGTCCAGGCGGGCCCGCTTGAGCGACAGGTCCGCGAGGATCTGCCACAGCAGCCACACCCTCAGGTAGGCGTTGAGCAGCTGGAAGTGGCGGCTCGCGGTGCGCAGGCCGAGCTGGAGTTCGTCGTTGAAGTCGATCAGGCGCTGCTGGAACGCGGAGACGCGGGCGAACTCGTCCGCCTCGCGCGCCGGGTCGGCCAGCACCCGCAGCAGTCCCGCGGCGGTGGCGTGCACCAGCTCCATGCTCACCGTCACGTCGCGGGCCAGCACCTCCTCGGCGCGGCAGGCCGCCCGGTCGATGGCGATCCACCGCGGCCCGTGGGTGCGGGCGGCCCGCCACTGCCAGCGCGGCTCGTCCACCCACGGGGTGACCGCCGAGGCCGCGACGAACTGGGCGGCGATGCTGGGGAAGCGGGCGACGAGGGCCCGGAACGCCTCCTCGGGGTCCTCGGGCAGGTCGGGGAACTTCTCCGGGCAGACGCTCACCGTCACGCCGCACAGGTCGTGGGCGGCGTCGTCGTGGTTGCCGAAGTGGACGACCTGGATCCAGCCGCCGTCGAAGAGGTGGTGGAACGTGCCCCGGGACCACGCGGTGGCGCGGCGGTAGCGGTCCAGCGGGAGGACCGACTCGAACGGCCGCACGCCGGTGAAGTGCGCCCACAGCAGACGGGAGCGCGGCTGCGTGCCGTCCGGCTCGGCCGCCGTGACGCCGGCCGCCGCCAGCAGCGGCGAGCCGGGCCCCGAGGCGTCGACGACGTAGCGGGCGGTGAGGGTGTGCCCGTCGGCCAGGGTCAGCAGGCAGCCGTCGTCGTCGAGGCGGGCGTCGGCGAGGAGCGATCCGGTGCCCGTCAGGTGCGCGCCGTGGCTCGCGGCGACGCGGCGCGCGTACGCGTCGACCGCCGGCCGGTAGAGGTGCCATTCGGTGTGCTCACCGGGCACGTTGAACTGGACGGCCCGGCGGGCGTCGTGCTCCCGCCCCGGGTCGTGGTGGAGGAAGCCGAGACTCTTCTTGACGCCGCTGACGCGGCGCACCTCCTCCGGCAGATCGGTGAAGTGGCAGAAGCCGGCGATCTCCGGCACGTCGAACCGGCCGGCGAGCAGCGAGAACACCTCGGAGGTGTACGGCACGGTCGTCTCTCCGGTGGGCCCCGCGTCGTCGGCGGCGGTGCTCACCAGGACCGTGCGCACCCCCTGCCGGGCCAGGATGGCGGCGAGGAGGCCACCGGAGAGGTGGGCGCCGAGGACGGCGACGTCGTAGTCCGGGGGTACGGCCCGCTGGGCGGTCTTTCTCGGCGTCTTTCCTGGCATCACTGTCTCTCCGTCGTGGGGAAGTCGGTGGTCAGGTCCGGGGGTGACCGGGTTCCGGGAGGTAGCCGGTGCGGGTCAGCCACCCGAGGTAGAGGTCGAGCAGGCGCTGGTCCAGCGGCGGGCAGGCGATGCCCGTGGCGGCCAGCGCGGCCTCCGCGTTCTTGTCGTCGTAGTCGATGGCCTCCTCGCCGCCGACCACGAACGCCTCCACCACGTCCATCACCGGGTGCAGGTCGTTCTCGCCGTCGCCGTAGCCGGCCCGCAGCGCCTGCCACCACTCGTCCACCGGCACCACGCGGACCGGCCAGCGCCGTGCGAGGGTCTCGGCGAGCTGGGAGAACCGCATCTTGTGGCGGTTCACCAGGTGGTACGTCGTGCCGTGGGAGGTCTTGCCCGCGGCGATGGCGACGAGGGCCGAGGTGACGTAGTCGATGGGGGTCATCTCGACTTCGAGGTCCAGGTCGGGGACCATGCCGAGCTGGATGCTGCCCTTGATCACGCGGATGGTGAAGTGCGTGGTGAGCGCCGCGCCGGTCCGGGAGTCGCCGAGCACCCGCCCGGGGCGGTACAGGTCGATGGGGATGCCGCGCTCCCGGCCGAGTTCGACCAGCCGTTCCGCGGCCCACTTGGTCTGGACGTAGCCGGTGACCAGCCGTCCGGCCTCGGAGATGTCGTCGCTCTCCCTCAGCACGGTCCTGCCGTCGGCGGGGATGCCCCAGATGCCGTAGGTGGACACGTGGTGGACCGGGGTCGGCCGGCGGCGGCAGGCCAGCCGCAGGATCTCCCCGGTGCCGCCCAGGTTGGCCGGGCGGAGCTGCTCGTAGGTATAACTGAAGTTCACCCAGGCGCCGTTGTGGAAGATGACGTCGAGCAGCTCGCCCAGCTCGTCGAACTTCTTCTCCTCCAGGCCGAGCAGCGGCTTCTCCAGATCGCCGGGGACGACGGCGATCCGCTGGTCGGCGCCGGCCGGCCAGGTGAGGTAGCGCTCGAAGTTCGCCCGGATCCGCGCCAGGCCGCCGGCCGGGTCCGGGCAGCGGACCAGGCAGTGGACCGTGGCGTCGGTGCGGGCGAGCAGCTCGTCCAGCAGGTAGGCGCCGAGGAATCCGGTGGCGCCGGTGAGCAGGACGTGCCGGGCCCGGTCCAGCGGCGTGGTCCGGCCCGCGGGCGGCTGGATCGCGGGGTCGAGCGTGACGTCGCCGCGCAGCCAGGCCGGGTCGGTGGGGTCGCCGTCCTGCCCGGCCGGGGCGGCTTCGCCGTCGCCGCCGAGGTGTTCCCGGCGGAACGTGTCGTCCACCAGCTCGGCCCAGTCGGCGAGCGTGGTGCGTTCGAAGAGCTGGCTCGCCTGGACGCTCAGCCGCAGGCCGCGCTTGCAGCGGCGCACGATGTCCATGACCATCAGCGAGTCGAGCCCGTAGCCCATGACGTCGGCGTCGGCGTCGATGCCGGCCGCCTGGACGCCCGCGACCTCGGCGACGGCCTCCCGCAGGAAGCCGGCCAGCCGCCGGCGCCGCGCCGCCGCGTCCTCGCCCTTGAGCGTCTCGACCAGCGGATCCGCCTCCCCGTCCCGGGCGTCGGTGTCCTCGCTCAGCTCGATGGTGCGCAGCATCGGGCGCGGGATCCGGGCCTCCATCACGGGCTTGTACACGGTCCAGTCGGCGGCGCAGACCACCTGGTGGGTGCGGCCCGAGGCGAGCAGACCGCCCAGCAGGTGCACGCACTGCTCGGCGGAGAGCGGGCGCAGACCGGTCGAGGTCAGGAAGGCCATCACCTCCTCGTCGAAGAGGTTGGAGGCCAGCTCCCACGGGCCCCAGGCCACGGTGAGCGCGGGCAGGCCCTCGGACCTGCGCTGGTGGGCCAGCCCGTCGAGGAACGCGTTCCCGGCCGCGTAGCTCGCCAGGTGCTGGGAGCCCCAGGTCGCGGCGATGGAGGAGAAGCCGAGGAAGAACTCCAGGTCGTCGCCGTGGGAGAGGTGGTGGAGCAGCCAGCCGCCGATGACCTTGGGCCGCCAGACCTTCCGGTAGCTGTCGGCGTCGACGTCCCTGAGGAACTGGGGCAGCGAGACACCGGCCGCGTGGATGACGCCGCGCAGCGGCAGCGGGTGCTCCTCCAGGTCCCGGAAGAGGGACAGCATGGCCGCCTCGTCGGCGACGTCGGCGGCGATGACCGTGACCTCGGCGCCGAGGCGCTCCAGCTCGCGGACGGCCCTGACCCGGGCGCGCACCGGGGCGGGCAGCCGCTTGTTCCAGGTGGCGCGGGGCGGCAGCGGGGTCCGGCCGAGGAGCACCAGACGGCCCGCGCCGAGCCGGGCCAGCCAGGTGGCGAGCGTCTGGCCGATGCCGCCGAACGCGCCGGTGATCAGGTAGGTCCCGTCGGCGCGCACCGCCGGGGTCAGGCGCTGCTCGGCGGGCTCGGCGGGCCGGGGCACCAGCCGCGCCGCGTAGACCTCGGCGCCGCGCAGCGCCTGCTCGTCCTCGGCTCCGGTGCGGCCGAGGGCGGCGATCAGCCGCTCGGCGGCGGCCGGGTCGTCGTCCGGGTCCAGGTCGACGGCGCCGCCCCAGCGCTCGGGGTGCTCCAGGGCGATGACCCGGCCGAGGCCCCAGAGGGTGTGGGCGACGGCGGCCCGCACCTCCGGGTCGGGGCCGGCGGGCATGGCGCCGCGGGTGACCAGCGTCAGCCGGGCGTCCGGGCAGTCGTCGCGGCCGGCCAGCTCCTTCACGAGCGCGGCGGTCAGCAGATCGGCGCGGGCGGCGTACTCCTCCAGGCCCCAGGCGTCGGTGTGGTCGAGGTGCGGGGCGTCGAGTCCGGTGAGGACGAGGATCCGGCCGGGCCGGTCCGTCTCGGCGCACCAGGCGGTGACGATCTCGCGGACGTCCTCCGGCCGGGGGACGCAGTCGCCCGCGACGCCGCTGACCGGCGGCTGCGCCGTCATCACCTGGGCGCCGCGGGCCCGCAGGGCGGTGGCGAGCCGGTCGGCGAAGCCGGAGCGGTCCGCGAGCAGCAGGAACCCCTCGCCGGCCGGACCGGGCCCGGCGGTGCCGTCGTCCGGCACCAGCTGCCAGGTGGTGTCGTACCGCAACTCGCTCACGTCCCGCCAGGGCGCGGGGGCCGGTCCCTCGCCCCCGGCGGCCAGCCGGATCTGGTCGGCGCCGCCGAGGTAGGTGCCGTCGGCGTCGAAGAAGTCGACGGTGCCGCGGAGTTCGCCCGAGCTGGTGCGTCCGCCGCCGGCCCGTACCCGGCGCACGGAGCCCGGCGCGGCGCAGAACAGGCCGCGCACCTGGCGGACCGCTCCCAGGCCCGCCGCGCCGTCCGGCCGCTGGGCGTCCGGCCGTTCGGCGTCCGCCGCCCAGGAGGTGGCCGCGACCACCGCGTCCAGCACCTCGGCCCAGCCGCCGGTACCGTCGAGGTCGACCACGACGCCGCCCTCGCCGCGGCGTACGTCCCCCACCGTCCCGGCGAGGGCGGGCGAGAGCGCGTCCGTCCGGGGTTCCAGGAGCCGGTCGTAGGCGCCGGGCTCGAACGGGGGCGGCGTGCGCAGTGCCTCGGTGAGCTTGGCGGTGGCGGGCTTGCGGCGCAGGACGAAGCGGGCGTGCAGCCGCCAGGGCGCCCCGGCCGCCTCCTCGGGTCCGCTGGTGCTGCGGTACTCGCAGCGCGCCTCGCCGTCCTTGCCCTCGGTGACGACCAGCTGGGCGGTCCGGTCACCGGTGTCGGGCAGCGGCAGCGACTCGACGACGTCGGCCTCGGCCACGCAGGAGAACCGGCCTCCGAGGCAGTCCTCGGCGGCGGCGACCGCGGTGGCGGCGAGGCCGCCGAAGGGGAGGACGTGCCGTCCTTCGCCGTCCTTGCGGGCGTGGGCCGTCCAGTGGCCGTCGGCCGGTTCCAGTTCGTAGGTGGCGACGGCGCTGGCCAGACGGCGGCGGATCCCGGGGAGCGGGCGGGTGAGGGAGTCCACCGCCCCGGCGGCGGGGGGAGCCGGGACGGTGGAGGCCTGGGTGGCGGGCGCGGCGGGGGCGGCTTCCTCGAACCAGTACGAGTCGCCGTGCCAGGGCGTCGTCGGCAGGGGCACCCGGCGGACGGTCTCGTCCCGGTGGAACGCCTCCCAGTCGACGCCGGCGCCCCGCAGCCGCAGCGTGCCGACGGCCTGCAGCAGGCGCTGCAGATCGTCGCCGCCCCGCCGCAGGGTGGGCACGAACGTGGCCCGGTCACCGAGGCAGCGCCCGCCGAGCGCGGTGAGGACGGGGGCCGGGCCGATCTCGCAGAAGGTCCGGAAGCCGTCGGCGTGCAGCCGGGCCACCGTGTCCGCGAAGCGGACGGCGCCCAGCGCGTGCCGCACCCAGTACTCGGGCCCCACCTCGGCGTCGGTCCACGCGGCGCCGGTGAGGTTGGACATCAGCGGGATCTTCGGCGCGGCGTAGGAGATGCCGGCCAGTTCCTCGCGGAACCGGTCCACCATGGGGTCGAGCAGCGGCGAGTGGAAGGCGTGCGACACCGTGAGCCTGCGGCCCTTGACGCCGCGGGCCTCCAGCGCGGCGAGCGCCGCGTCGACGTCCCGCTCCGCGCCGGAGATCACCACCTCGTCGGGCGCGTTCACGGCGGCGACGGTCACGGTGCGCGGGTACGGGGCGATCGCCGCGCGGGCGGTCGCCTCGTCGCAGCGCAGGGCGACCATGACGCCGCCCGCCGGGAGTTCGGACATCAGCCGGGCCCGGGCGGTGACCAGCCGGGCGGCGTCGGCCAGGGTGAAGACGCCGGCGACGCAGGCCGCGGCGATCTCGCCGACGCTGTGCCCGGCGACCGCGGCGGGGCGTGTGCCCCACGACAGCAGCGCCCGGGCCAGCGCGTACTCCAGGGCGAACAGCGCGGGTTGCGTGTAGCGGGTCGTGTCGAGCGGGGTGTCCTGGCCCGCCGCGGGCCACACCACGTCCCGCAGCGGACGGTCCAGGTACGGGTCGATCGCCTGCGTGGCCTCCTCGAACGCCTCCGCGAAGGCCGGTTCCGCGGCCAGTCCCCGCGCCATCCCGGCGTACTGCGCGCCCTGGCCGGTGAACAGCCACGCCACCTTGCGGTGCTTGTACGGCGGCAGGGTGCCGGTGGTCAGCGCGGGCGTCGCGCGGCCCTGCGCGTAGGCGTCGAGGGCGTCGGCGAGTTCGTCGACGGACGCGCCGACGGCGGCCAGCCCGGTGGTCTGCCGGGCGCGCCCGACGTGGGTGGTGAAGCACACGTCGCCCAGCGACAGGCCGGGTTCGCGCCGCAGATGACGGGCGTACCGCTCGGCCAGTTCCCGCAGCGCCGGCTCGGTCCTGGCGGACGCCAGCAGCAGGCCCTGGCGGCGGTGGTTCCCGGGGCTCGCGGTCCGGTCGGGCGGCGAGGTGACCACGGCGTGGGCGTTGGTGCCCGAGACGCCGAAGCTGCTCACTCCCCCGATCCGGGCCCGGCCCCGCTCCGGCCAGGCCCGCCGGGCCCCGGTGACCTCGACGTTGAGCCGGTCCCAGGCGACATTGGGGTTGGGCCGGTCGAAGTGCAGGCTCGGCGGGATCTCGCCGTGCTGGAGGGCGAGCACCAGCTTGACCAGGCCGGCGACGCCGGCGGCCGGTTCCAGGTGCCCGATGTTGGTCTTGACGGCGCCGACGAGCAGCGGGGCGTCGGGGGCGCGCCCGCTGCCGAGCACCGCGTCGAGGGCCCGCAGCTCGATCGGGTCCCCCAGCGAGGTGCCGGTGCCGTGGGCCTCGACGTAGTCCACGTCCCGCGGCTGGATCCCGGCCTGGGCCAGGGCGCCGCGCAGCATGTCCTGCTGGGCCGCCGGGTTGGGCACGGTCAGGCCGCTGGACCGCCCGTCGTGGTTGACGGCCGTGCCCCGCACGACCGCCAGGACGTTGTCGCCCGCCTCGACGGCGTCCGACAGCCGGCGCAGCACCACCACGGCGGCGCCCTCCCCGCGGGCGTAGCCGTCGGCGCCGGCGGAGAACGTCTTGCACCGCCCGTCCGGGGACAGCGCCTGGAACTTGCTCATCAGCACGAAGCCGTAGGGCGCCAGGATGAGATTGACGCCACCGGCCAGCGCCATGTCGCAGTGCCGCAGGCGCAGCGCCTGGCATGCCTCGTGCAGCGCCACGAGGGACGAGGAGCAGGCGGTGTCGATGACCTGGCTGGGCCCGCGCAGGCCGAGGGTGTAGGAGACGCGCCCGGCCAGGAAGCTCGGCTCGCCGACGAGCTGGTAGGCGTCGATGTCGTTGATGTCACCGAGCTGCTGGCGCAGCCGGACGTAGTCCGTGGTGCTCAGGCCCAGGTAGACGCCGGTGCGGCTGCCGTCGAGCGCGTCCGGCGCGTAGCCGGCGCGCTCCAGCGCCTCCCAGACCACCTCCAGGGTGATGCGGTGCTGGGGGTCCATGCCGAGCGCCTCGCGCGG
Source organism: Streptomyces sp. URMC 129 (assembly GCF_051386415.1). Lineage (NCBI taxonomy): Bacteria > Bacillati > Actinomycetota > Actinomycetes > Kitasatosporales > Streptomycetaceae > Streptomyces > Streptomyces sp. URMC 129. The sequence goes on along the minus strand of NZ_JBPQTQ010000090.1, from coordinate 6,730 downwards.
CGAGATGCCGAACACCTCGGGCTCGAACCGGTCGACCCGGTCGATGAAGCCGCCGCGGATGGTGTACGCCTTGCCGGGGGTCTCGGGGTCGGGGTCGTAGAACGGCAGGGCGTCGGCGCGGTCCGCGGGGAACTCGGCCGTGGCGTCCACCCCGTTGCGCAGCAGGTCCCAGAAGGACTCGGGGGTGTTCGCGCCGCCGGGGAACCGGCAGCCCAGCCCGACGATGGCGATGGGCTCGTCCAGCCACGCGTCGCGGCTGCTGGACAGCCTCTGCTCCAGGCGCTCGATGGTGCGCAGCGCGGTCACGAGGTGCTTGCGGTAGTCAGGTTGGATCGACTGGCCGGACATGGTCATACCACCTGGTTCAGCAGGGCCTCGGAGCGGGAGATCCGGGCCAACAAGCGGTTGGTGAGGTCGTCGTCGGACAGGTCGGCGAGGTCGTCGTCGGGCTCCCCGAACGCGTCGGCGCCGTCCGCCGGGCCCGCCGGGACCGGCGTCCCGGACGGCTCGCGGGACGGCGGCGGCGCGGGAACGGCCTCCGGCGCCGCGGCGACCAGGCCGAGCAGGTGCTCGGCCAACGCCCGGGAATGGGGGTGCTCGAAGGTGAGAGTGGGCTCCAGTTCGGCGTCGAGCAGCGGGCCGAGCTCGTCCATCAGGGCCACCGCCATCACGGAGTCGAGGCCGAGGTCGAAGAAGCCGGTGTCCGGGTCGACATCGCTGTCCGACGCCTCCCCGAGCGCGGCGGCCACGGCCGTGAGCACCCTGCTCAGCATCAGCTCGGCGCGGGCCCCGGGCTCCAGGGCCCGGAGTTCGGCCACGAACGGCGGCACGTCGGTCGGCGGGGCGACCGGCGCGGTGGGAGCCGGGTCGGCCGCCGGGGCGACCGGCCGGGCGTCCACCGGCGCCGCCTCCGGCGCGGCGTCCGGTGCGGCCTCCGGTACCGGGTCGGGCACGGGCACGGGTACGGGCGCCGATTGCGGGGGCGGGCCGCCGAGCCAGTGCCGCCGGAGCTGCCACGGGTAGGACGGCAGCGACACGACCGGGCGCGGGCCGCCGAGCAGGGCGGTGAAGTCCACGGGACAGCCCCGCACGTGCAGCTCCGCCACGGCGTGCGCCAAGAGGTCGGCGGCCGGTGCGCCGTCCTGGGGCGCGACGGCGGACAGCGTGCCGGGGGCGGCCTCCGCCAGTTCGGCCGCCGCCGCGTCGAGGCCGATACCGAGGAGCACCTCGCCCCCGTGACCGACGAGTTCGCCGGCCGTCCCGGCCCGCCAGCGCGTGCGCCGGGCCGCCGGAGGCGGGGTCCAGCCGGCGAGGGCGGGCGGCGAGCCGTCCCCGGCGAGAGAGTCGAGGTGAACGGCGCATCCGGGGCCGCCGGTGAGCCGCGCGTCCGGCCCGCCGCTGGTCGCCGCCACGGCCGCACGCGGGTCCAGCAGCCCGGCGGCGCACGCCGCGGCGATCTCGCCGGTGCCGCGGCCGACGACCGCGGCCGGGCGCACGCCGTACGAGCGCCACAGCGCGGTGAGCGCGTACTGGGCGGCGAAGACCGCGAGCGGGTCACCGGTCGCGGCGGCGCCTTCCCGCAGGGCCTGCCGGGCGGAGCGCCCGAGCGTCCGGGCCGCCTCGTCCTCGACCGCGTCGAGCGCCTCGCTGAACGCCGGTTCCGTGGCGTCCCAGTGCCGCCAGGGCATCTCGGGGACGGTGTCCGCGTAGACCAGCGCGAGGGAACGGTCCTCCCTCGGCGTCGCGCTGCCGGTGTGGCGGCCGGGGGCGGGTCGCCCCTCGTCGCCGTCCGCCGCGTAGGCGGCCAGGACGGCGCGCAGGTCGGAGGCGCTGCCGCCGACGGCGACCAGGCGGTGTTCGAGGTGGGTGCGGCGGGCGCCCGCGGTGTGGCAGATGTCGGCCAGGGCGGCGGCGTCCGCGCCGGTGAGCCGGTCGGCCATCCGCTCCGCCGCCGCGCGCAACGCCGCGGGACCGGCCGCCGAGAGGGCGAGCACGGCGGGCCGGTGCCCCGTGGGGGCGGCCGACCGGGCGGGCCGCGGATCCGGCGCGGTGAGCACCACGTGGGCGTTGGTGCCGGTGAAGCCGAAGGCGCTGACCCCGGCGGTCCTGGGCCGGCCCGGCCGGTCGGGCCAGGTGCTGACCCGGTCGGGGACGCGCAACGGCAGCCGGTCCCAGTCGACTTGCCGGCTCGGCTCGTCGAGGTGCAGGTGCGGGGGGATGGCGCCGTGGTGGAGGGCGAGCACGGTCTTGATGAGCCCGGCGATACCGGCGGCGGCCTCCAGGTGGCCGATGTTCGTCTTCACCGAGCCGATGAGCAGCGGCCGGTCGGCGGGCCGGCCGGTGCCGAACGCGCGGCCCAGCGCGGTCAGCTCGACGCCGTCGCCGAGGCGGGTGCCCGTGCCGTGCGCCTCGACGTAGTCGACGTCGGCGGGGGCGACACCGGCCCGTTCGAGCGCGTCGCCGATCACTTCCTCCTGGGCCTGCCCGCTGGGGACGGTCAGCCCGCCGCTGGCGCCGTTGTGGTTGACGGCGCTGCCGCGCAGGACCGCGTAGACGCGGTCGCCGTCCGCCAGGGCCCGGGAGAGGGTCTTCAGGACCACGGCTCCCGCCCCCTCGCCGCGACCGTAGCCGTCGGCGCCCGCGGCGAAGGTCTTGCACCGCCCGTCCGGCGACAGCGCGCCGGCCGCCGACATGGCGAGGTAGACGGTGGGGTTGGTGATGACGTTGGAGCCACCGGCGACGGCGAGCCGTGCCTCGCCGGTGCGCAGGGCCTGGCAGGCGAGGTGAACGGCGGTCAGCGAGGAGGCGCAGGCGGTGTCCACGGCCATGCTGGGGCCGCGCACCCCGAGGAAGTAGGACAGCCGGCCGGCGGTGCCGGAGAAGGAGTTGCCGGTGCCGTAGTACAGGTCGATGCCGTCGGGATCGCGGGTGACCATCTGCATGTAGTCGGTCGTGTTGAGCCCGACGTACAGGCCGACGCGGGTGCCGGCGAGGTCCGCCACGCGCGCCCCGGCGTCCTCCAGCGCCTCCCAGGCCACCTGGAGGAAGAGCCGCTGCTGCGGGTCCATGCTGCGCGCTTCCCTGGCCGAGACGCGGAAGAAGGCGTTGTCGAAGCCGTCCACGCCGTCCAGGAAGGACCCGCGCTTGGTGACGATCGTGCCGGGCGTCACCGGGCCCCGGGCCAGGAGGGCGTCGGCGTCGAACCGGTCGGCCGGGATGTCGGAGCTGGCGTCCACCCCGTCCTGGAGCATGCGCCAGAACGCGTCCGGCCCATCGGCCCCCGGCAGGCGGCAGGCCAGCCCGACGACGGCGATCGGCTCGGCCGCGTCGTCGGGACCCGGCGCCGGGACGGCCGGTGCGGGCGCGGGCGCGGCGGGCGCCGGGACGGCCGGTGCCGGGGTGGGCGCCGCGTCGTCCCCGGCCGGTGCCGGGGCGCCCGCGCCGTCCTCGACCAGGCGCGCGAGATGGTCGGCGAGCTGGTCGATCGTCGGGTGGGTGACGCCGGTGCTGGTGCCGAGGGTGACGGCGAAGCGGGCCTCGACGGCCTTGACGAAGTCCCCGAGCGAGAACGAGTCCATGCCCAGCTCGAAGAAGCCGCGGGAGCGGGGGACGCGCCAGTCGGGGTCGTGGCCGAGCGCCTGCGCGCACAACCGGCTCAGCTCGGCGGCGATCCGCTCGCGGCCCGTCCCGGCGCCCGGCACGGCCCGCGGGGCGGGGGCGACGACCGGCGCGGCGGGCCCGGCCGGTACCGCGGCCGGGGGCGCCGCGGGTTCGGCGGAGCGAGGGGCGGGCCCCTCCGCGTCCGGTCGTCGCGTCGAGGAGAGGGTGCTGACCAGGCGGCCCTCGGTGTCGAACAAACGGATTTCGGCGGTGAGTTCACCGCTCTCCGGCCGGGTCCCGCCCTGCGCGCCCCGTTCGACGCCGGGCAGCCAGTAGGAGGCTCCGGCCAGCGGCAGCGGGGGCAGCGGGATGTACCGGTGGCGGCCCGCCACCCGGGCCCAGTCCACGGGCAGGCCGGCGACGTACAGCGCGGCCAGCGCGCGGGCCAGTGAGACGTCGGCGGGCTCGCCGGCGGTGAGCGAGGAGACGACGGGGCCGGTCCGCCCGCGGTGCCGGAGTGCGGCCCCCAGCGGCCCGCCCAGCGCGGAGTCGGCGCCGGTCTCCAGGAACACGGCGTCCTGCCGGGCGAGGAACCGGTCGACGGCGGGCCAGAACTGTCCGGGTTCGCCGAGGGTGCGGGCCCAGTGACCGGCGTCGGTCACCGGCTCGTCGCTGTCGGGGGCGGCGGCGGAGAGCAGGGGGATACGGGGCGGCCGGGGGGTGAGCCCGCTCAGGCGCCGGGCCAGCTCCTCCCCGTGCCGGCGCGCGGTCGGCGCGTCCACGGCGTCGTCGCCGGGCAGGGGCGCGCAGGGGATCCCGTTCGCCCGCAGGGTCTCGGTGAGGTCGCGCACGGGCTCGGCGGATCCGGCGACGACCACCGAGGCCGGACCGGTCACGGCCGTCACCCGGAGCCGTCCGGCGGAGCGTTCCAGGAACGGCGACACCTCGCCGTGCGGCAGGTTCACGGCCACGGCCAGGCCGGGCTCCGGGGCGTCACGCGCCACCCGGCCGCGCTCGACGACCAGCTCGGCGGCGTCCGGCAGGCCGAGGGCGCCCGCGACGACCGCGGCGGCGACCTCCCCGACGCCGTACCCGGCCACCGCGTCCGGGGCGAGCCCGAAGGACGACCACAGCCGGGACAGGCCGAGGTGGACGGCGAAGGCGACGGACTGGGCGACGTCGGGGGCCAGGGGGCCGGTGTCCCCGGCCCGGCGCACCGCGCTCAGCAGCGACCAGCCGGCGTGGGCCGCGAACAGGGCCTCGCACTCGTCGACGGTCTCCGCGAAGACGGGCTGGGCGTCGTACAAGTCGGTGACGGCGGCGGGCGGACACGCGACACGGCCGGAGAACGCGTGCACGACCGGCCGGGCGGCGCCGGGGCCGACGTCCCCGTCGACGACGGCCGGTGAGGCGGCGCCGGTCAGGTAGGCGTCGAGCAGTCCGGCCAGTTCCTCGCCGGTGCGGCCGACCACGGCGAGCCGGCGCTCGTGGTGGCTGCGGCGGACGGCGGCGCTGTGCACCAGGTCGGGCACCTCGGCGGCGGGCGCCCGCCGGATCCGGTCGCGGTAGGCGGCGGCCTGGGCCCGCAGCGCCCCCGTGGTGTGCCCCGAGACGGTGAGCACCGGCAGCTGCCGGCCGCTCCCGGCCGCGGGCCCCCCGCCGGCCCCGGACCGGGCGACACGGGCGGGCGGGGGGCCGAGGAGTACATGCGCGTTGGTGCCGGAGAGGCCGAAGGCGCTGACTCCGACGAGGGGGCGGTCACCGACCGGGCGCAGCGGGGTGGGCGCGGTGGCCACGGCCAGGCCCGAGGCGGGCCAGTCGATCTGCTCCGTGGGCCGCTCCAGGTTGATCTGGGGCGGAACGACGCCCTTCCGCGCCACCAGCACGGCCTTGAGGAGCCCCGCGATACCGGCCGCCGAGTCCATGTGCCCGAAGTTGGCCTTGTGGGAGCCGACGAACAGCGGGCGCCCGGGGGGCCGTTCGGCGCCGATGGCGGTGGCGAGCGCGGACAGTTCGAGGGGGTCGCCCAGGGGTGTGCCCGTGCCGTGGGCCTCGACGAAGTCCAGGTCGCGCGGGGAACGGCCGGCGTCCTTCAGGGCGGTGCGCAGCAGGTCGAGCTGGGCGGCGGCGTTGGGCGCGGTGATCCCGGCGCTGCGTCCGTCGTGGTTGGCCGCGCTGCCGTGCACCACGGCCCAGATCCGGTCGCCGTCGGCAAGGGCGTCGGCATAGCGCTTCAGGACGACGACACCGCATCCCTCGCTCCGCACCACCCCGTCGGCCGCCGCGTCGAAAGGGCGGCAGACGCCGCTGGGCGACAGGGCCGACACCTTGCTCATGAAGACGCCGAGTTCCGGGGTGAGCATGAGGTTGACGCCACCGGCGAGCGCCGCGTCGCACTCGCCGCCGCGGAGCGCCCGGGTGGCCAGGTGCACGGCCATCAGCGAGGAGGAGCAGGCGGTGTTGAGCATCAGGGTGGGGCCGTGCAGGCCGAAGGTGTACGAGATGCGGCCCGCGCCGAAGCTGAACTCCTTGCCACTGGCGTAGTAGGGGCTGATCGCCCGCGTCCCGGCCGTCTTGGCGTGCAGGACCGTGTAGTCCATGGCGAGGATGCCCATGTAGACGCCGGTCCTGGAGCCCTCCCAGCGCTCGCGCGGGATCCCGGAGTCCTCCATCGCGGCCCAGGCGGTCTGAAGCAACAGCCGCTGCTGGGGGTCGAGTTCGTGTGCCTCGCGGGGCGAGATCCCGAAGAAGTCGGCGTCGAACCGGTCGACGTCCGGGAGGAACGAGCCCCGGGCGCAGTAACTGGCGCCGGGGGCCGCCGGGTCGGGGTCGTGGAAGTGCTCCCCCCACCGGTCGGCGGGCACCCCGGTGACCGTGGTCCGCCCCTCGGCGAGCAGGTCCCAGTACCCGTCCAGATCCCCCACGCCCCCGGGGAACCGGCACCCGGCCCCCACGATGGCGATGTCTGCCGCGGAGTCCTCGGGTTCGTACCGCACAGGTACTCCTCTCGCTGGAGCCCGCCGTGGCGTGTACAGTCCGGCACGGGGGAATTAATTCACCGACGAATGAAGTCTATGTATGATGAGTTTCCTGTCAAGGGAAGTACCGGTCCCGGCGGGGCCGCCCGGCA
>NZ_JBPQTQ010000089.1:0-25674 GCF_051386415.1 Streptomyces sp. URMC 129 | reverse complement strand
GGCGGGACGGGGGTGTTCGACGGGGAAGCCGTCGTTGGCGTAGTCGCCGCGTGGTGCGGGCAGCAGACGGCGGACGAGTCTGTTCAGGCCGCGCATGGTTTCGTTTTCCTCCCCTGGGCGTGCGATGGCACCGGCCCCTCGTTCACCGGGCGTCCTCCCGCTCCGCCCGCCGGTCCGCGGCCGTCAGTGTGCGGGCCGCCTCGGCGATGGTGCAGGGGGTCAGCCGGTAGACGAAGGGCGCCACCTCGTAGAACTTCATGGCCTTGCCGTCCGGGGACAGTTCGAGCGTGCCGATGACGAGCCCGGCCGCCTCCAGACGCTGGAGGTGCATGTGCAGCAGGGGCCGGCTCATGCCGATCTGACGGGCGAGTCCGCTGACGTAGTTCCGCTCGGCGGCGAGTGCGGCGATGATCCGCATCCGGTGTGGATTGCCGAGGGCGGCAAGGACTTTCACCAGTTCGTCCCCGCTCATGGCGACCTTTCCGTTTCCGGGTGGTGCGGCTTCAGGCTGGCAGTGCGCCGGGTCACATGTCAATTCGGGCTGACACGTGTCCGGGTCCGCCTGACCGGATCCGGCCGGCCGTCAGGCGGTCCCGCGCTTCTTCCGCCGCCGGGCGGGGTTCCCGGACCGCTTCGCGGTCAGCCGGCGGTGGCGGGCAAGCGCGTCGTCGTAGTCCATGCGGCGCAGCTTCTCGCCGGGCGCCTCCACCAGCGTGCGCAGCGCGTACGCCAGCAGCACGCCGACGAAGCCCACCACCTTGATGCTGCGGAACGCCGACTCGTCCACCGTGCCGTCGGCGGGCCGGACGTAGCCGCCCCAGGTGCGCATGAAGGCCATGACCGTGCAGACGACGAATGCCAGGACGACGAGGCCGCGCAGCCACCCGGCCGTCCCGGAGTTCACCAGGCCGAGGTAGCCGAGCCACAGCACCAGCGCGCCCGCCGCCGTCAGCAGCACGGTGGCCGCCGCCAGTGCGGCGCGGCGGGCCGCGTAGCCGCCGGTGTGCCCGACCCACGAGGTGCCGTAGAACCGGATGGGGTCCGGCCGGGGTGCCTCGTCGGGGACGTCGGCGTGCGGGTTATGGGGGCTTTGCGGCTGCGAGGTGGACATGCGGTCGATTATGACGGGCACCTTCAGGTCGGCTTCCGGGGCCCGGCCCCGGTGCCCGGCGGCGCCATCCGGCCGCGTCGTACGCTGTTCCGGGCACACGGGCACTTCGGGGGGCGCCATGACGGAGCACCGCGGCGGCACGGCGGGCGGAAGCGCGCCGCCGGAGCGGCTGGGCGACTACGTGCTGGAGCGGCGGCTGGGCAGCGGCGGCATGGGCGTGGTCTACCTCGCCAGAACGGTGGCGGGGCGGCAGCTCGCGGTGAAGGTGATCCGCCGCGAGTACGCGGAGGACCCTGGCTTCCGCGACCGTTTCCGGCGCGAAGTGGCGGCGGCCCGGCGGGTGAGCGGCGCGTTCACCGCGCCCGTCGTCGACGCCGACCCCGAGGGCGATCCGCCGTGGCTGGCGACGCTGTACGTGCCGGGCGGCTCGCTCACCGACCGGATCGAGCGCGACGGCCCGCTGACCGCGCGCGAGGCGGCGCGCGTCGGCGCGCAGCTCGCCGAGGCGCTGCAGGACATCCACCGCTGCGGGCTGGTGCACCGGGATCTGAAGCCGGGGAACGTGCTGCTGGCCGAGGACGGCGTGCGCGTCATCGACTTCGGCATCTCGCGGGCGCTGAGCGACAGCCACCGGCTGACGGAGCTGGGCGCGGTGCTGGGGTCCCCGCCGTTCATGGCGCCGGAACAGCTCACCGGCGACGGCGAGGTGACGACGGCGGCGGACGTGTTCGCGCTGGGCGCGGTGGTGGCGTACGCGGTGACCGGGCACAGCCCGTTCGAGGCGGGCGGGATGCCGGGCGGCGATCCGCTGGCGGTGGCGTACCGGGTGGTGCACGAGGATCCGGACCTGGGCGACCTGCCGGACTCGCTGCGCGACCTGGTGTCGCTGTGCCTGGCGAAGGACCCCGGGCGGCGGCCGGAGGTGTCGGCGCTGCTGCGGATGGCGGAGTGGGCGGACACCCGGGCCCAGGCGGCCGTGGTCCGCGAGTCGCCCGTGTGGCGCGGCGGGCAGGCGGCGCGGCGCGGCGACGACACCCCGGCGACCCGCGCCACGCCGACGGCGCGGCGGCGGGGGCGCCTGGTGGCCGCCGCGGCGGCGCTGGCCGTGGCCGCGGCGGGGTTCGCGGGCTGGCTGGCCGGATCGTCCGAGACGGACTCCGGTGTGCAGGCGGCCCCCTCCACACCGGCCGCGGACGGCGGCGCGGACGGCGGGACCGCCGGGAGCGACGCCCCGGTCGAGCCGTGGGAGCTGGACCTCCAGGACATCGGCGTCCGGGACGCCGCCACCGAGGGATTCGTGTGCCAGCCGACGACCACGCACCTGCTGTGCTCGGCGGGCGGCTCGCTGACGGTGGTGCTGGACCGCGGCCAGGGCACGGAGCTGTGGCGGCACAGCGGCCCGCGCGACGCGGTCGGCGGCCCGGCCGCCTACACCACCGGCGACGTCGTCCTGTCGCGCTCGGACAAGGGCGTGGTGGTGTTCGACGAGAACGGCGGCGAGCTGTGGGAGATCGACGCCCCCGAGCTGACCGGTGACCTGCTGCGCATACGGGGCACGCTGATGCTGCAGAACGGCGACAGCACCCTGCGGTTCTACGCCGTGGACTCCCCGACGCAGGTGGGCGAGTGGTCGGCGCCCGGCCGCTACATCACCCGGACGGTGAGCAGCGGGGCGTACGCCCTGGTGGAGACGCGGGTGGAGGAGACGGGCGCCGACCCCGAGCTGATGCTGATCGACGCCGACGGCCGGGAGGCGTGGAACGGGCCGCGGCGCCCGCCCGAGGACGCCGTCGGGTATCTGGAGGCGGTCGGGATGGACGGCGAGGCGGCGTACTTCCAGGAGTTCGACCCCGACCTGCCGGTGATCACGGCCGTGCTGCGCCTGGACCTGACGGACGGCACGTGGACGCGGACCGAGCTGTCGCGCCCCGCCGACCCGCGCACGGTGGTGGCGGACGGCATCGTCTACGCCTCGGACACCGCGGGCACGGTCACGGCCGTGGACGCGGCGGCGGGCGAGGAGCTGTGGATCGCGGAGACCGGCATCGAGACGGCGTCGGCCCCCGCGGTCACGGACGGCCTGATGTACATGTCGGACGGCGAGGGCCGCCTGTACGAGGTGGACACGGCCGACGGCGAGGTCCTGCGCGCCGGGGAGCCCCACCCCGGCACCCCGGGCCCCGGCTCCGACGCCTGGGCCCCGGCCCCGGTGGTCGCGGACGGCGTGGCGTACGTGGTGACCCTGGGCAACACGCTGTACGGCACTCCCCTGGACGCCCTGCGCGCCCCCTGACCCGGGTCAGGACTCCAGCTTGGTGATGTCCCGCACCGCGCCCTTGTCGGCGCTCGTGGCCATCGCCGCGTACGCGCGCAGGGCCAGGGACACCTTGCGGTCGCGGGCCACCGGGGCGTACCGGCCGCCCAGGGCCTCGCGGCGGGCGGCCAGCTCCTCCTCCGGGACCAGCAGTTCGATCGACCGGCCGGGGATGTCGATGCGGATCCGATCGCCGTCGCGGACCAGCGCGATGGTGCCGCCGGCCGCCGCCTCCGGGGAGACGTGGCCGATGGACAGGCCGGAGGTGCCGCCGGAGAAGCGGCCGTCGGTGATGAGCGCGCACTTGGCGCCCAGGCCGCGGCCCTTCAGGAACGCCGTCGGGTAGAGCATCTCCTGCATGCCGGGGCCGCCGCGCGGGCCCTCGTAGCGGACGACGACCACGTCGCCCTCCGTGACGCGCTTGGTGAGGATCGCGTCGACGGCCTCCTCCTGGGACTCCACGACCACGGCCGGTCCCTCGAAGGTCCAGATCGACTCGTCCACGCCGGCCGTCTTCACGACGCAGCCGTCCGCCGCGAGGTTGCCGTACAGGACGGCCAGGCCGCCGTCCTTGGAGTACGCGTGCGCCACGTCGCGGACGCAGCCCTTCTCGGCGTCGGTGTCCAGCGACTCCCACCGCTCGGACTGGGAGAACGCGGTGGCCGACCGCACGCAGCCGGGCGCCGCGTGGAACATCTCGACCGCCTCCGGCGAGGGGGAGCCGCCGCGGATGTCCCACCGCTTGAGCCACTCGGCGAGCGAGTCGGCGTGGACGGTGTGCACGTCCTCGTTGAGCAGCCCGCCGCGCTGGAGCTCGCCCAGGATGGCGGGGATGCCGCCGGCCCGGTGGACGTCCTCCATGTGGTAGGCGCCGTTGGGGGCGACCTTGCAGACGCACGGCACGCGGCGCGAGACGGCGTCGATGTCGCTCATCGTGTAGTCGAGCCCCGCCTCCCGGGCGGCGGCCAGCAGGTGCAGCACCGTGTTGGTGGAGCCGCCCATGGCGACGTCCAGGGCCATCGCGTTCTCGAAGGCGGCGCGGCCGGCGACGGCGCGCGGCAGGACCGTGGCGTCGTCCTGGTCGTAGTAGCGCTGGGTGATCTCCACCACCGTGCGGCCCGCCGCCTCGTACAGCGCGCGGCGGGCGGTGTGGGTGGCGAGCACCGAGCCGTTGCCGGGGAGGCCCAGGCCCAGCGCCTCGACCAGGCAGTTCATCGAGTTGGCGGTGAACATGCCGGAACAGGAGCCGCAGGTCGGGCAGGCCGCCTCCTCGATGCGCAGCAGGTCCTCGTCCGACGTGGCGTCGGAGACGGCCTCGGACATCGCGTGGACCAGGTCGAGGTTGGAGCGGACCGTGCCGTCGACCAGGGTGGTCTTGCCGGCCTCCATCGGGCCGCCGGAGACGAAGACGGTCGGGATGTTCAGCCGCAGGGCGGCCATCAGCATGCCCGGGGTGATCTTGTCGCAGTTGGAGATGCAGATCAGGGCGTCGGCGCAGTGGGCCTCGACCATGTACTCCACGGAGTCCGCGATCAGGTCGCGGGACGGCAGCGAGTAGAGCATGCCGCCGTGGCCCATGGCGATGCCGTCGTCGACGGCGATGGTGTTGAACTCGCGGGGCACGCCGCCCGCCGCCGAGATCGCGTCGGAGACGATCCGGCCGACCGGCTGGAGGTGGGTGTGGCCGGGGACGAACTCGGTGAAGCTGTTGGCCACGGCGATGATCGGCTTGCCGAAGTCCTCACGCGCTACGCCGGCGGCGCGGAGGAGGGCGCGGGCGCCCGCCATGTTGCGGCCGTGGGTGACTGTGCGGGACCTCAGGGTCGCCATGGTCGTCGTCCTCTCCTGAAGGAGGCTGGGTACGTACTCCCCCACGAGGCTACGCCTCCCGCCCGGTGTCCGGACGCGGATACCGGGATCCGAGACGCCCGGGACGCCCGCCGGCACGGCCGGGCGGCGGCTACGTCCCGCGGGCCGGGGCGGGATCGGCCGGGTGCGGCGCGAGGAGCGGCAGCGGCCTGGCCCCGGCGGGGAGCACCGCGGTCCGGACGGCCAGGCGCTGTTCGCACAGGTCCGCGAGGCGGTCGTAGCCCTCCTTGCCCATCAGCTCGATCAACTCCGGCCGGTAGGTGACGTACAGCGGCTCGCCCGCGCCGTGCGCGGCGGGCGCGCCGGTGCACCACCAGTGCAGGTCGTGGCCGCCGGAGCCCCAGCCGCGCCGGTCGTACTCGCCGATCGACACGTACAGGAGCTGCTCGCCGTCCGGCTGCTCCACCCACTCGTACGTGCGGCGGACCGGGAGCTGCCAGCAGACGTCGGGCTTGGTCTCCAGCGGCTCGCGGCCCTCGCGGAGAGCGAGGGTGTGCAGCGAGCAGCCCTGGCCGCCGGGGAAGCCGGGCCGGTTGAGGAAGATACAGGCACCCTCGTGGCGGCGGGTGCGCCGTTCGCCCTCGTCGTCCAGCTCGACCCAGCCGCCGTCGCCGGTGCCCTCGGCGTGGAACTGCCAGGTCTCGGGCGTCAGCCGGGCCGCGTGCCCGGCGACGCGGCGCTCGTCGTCCTCGTCGGAGAAGTGCGCGCCGAGGGTGCAGCAGCCGTCGTCGGCGCGGCCGGCCTCGATGCCCTGGCAGCCGCGGGCGAAGACGCACTGCCAGCGGGAGGTGAGCCAGGTGAGGTCGCAGCGGAACACCTGCTCGGCGTCGGCGGGGTCGGGGAACTCGACCCACGCGCGCGGGTGGTCGAGCGCCACCTCGTCGCCGGCCGCCCTGCGCCGCGCGCCGTCGAGCTGCTCGACGACCGGGACCCCCTTGGCCGTCTTGGCTGTTCTGCCCGGCTTCGCCCTCTTCGTCTTCGCCACACCGCCAGGGTAGAGGGCGGGGTAGCGTTGACGTCCATGAGGCTCGGTGTTCTCGACGTGGGTTCCAACACGGTCCACCTGCTGGTCGTGGACGCGCACTCCGGTGCGCGCCCCCTGCCCGCGTACTCGCACAAGGCGGAGTTGCGGCTCGCGGAGCTGCTCGACGCGGACGGCGCGATCGGCGCGGAGGGCGTGGAGCGGCTGGTGGCCACGGTGCGGGAGGCGCTGGAGGTCGCGGAGGACCAAGGGGTCGCGGATCTCCTGCCGTTCGCCACGTCGGCGGTGCGGGACGCGACGAACGCGGACGCCGTGCTGGGCCGGGTGGCCGAGGAGACCGGGGTGGAACTCCAGGTGCTCTCGGGGCACGAGGAGGCGCGGCTGACGTTCCTGGCGGCACGGCGGTGGCTGGGCTGGTCCGCGGGGCGGCTGTTGATGTTCGACATCGGCGGCGGCTCGCTGGAGATCGCGCTCGGCGTGGACGAGGCGCCGGACGTGGCGGCCTCGCTCCCCCTGGGCGCGGGCCGTCTCACGGCGGCCCGGCTGCCCGGCGACCCGCCGTCGTCGGCGGACGTGCGGGCGGTGCGGCGGTACATCCGCTCGGAAATCGCCGGAGTGGTCGGGGACTTCGCCCGCTTCGGGACGCCGGACCGGGTGGTGGCGACGTCGAAGACGTTCAAGCAGCTCGCGCGCATGGCCGGTGCCGCCCGCACGGCCGACGGCCTGTACGTGCGGCGCGAGTTGAGCCGCGAGGATCTGCGCACGTGGGGCCAGAAGCTGGCGGAGCTGCCGCTGCGGGAGCGCCGCGACCTCCCCGGCGTCTCCGAGGGCCGCGCCCACCAGCTCCTGGCCGGTGCCCTGGTGGCGGAGGCGGCCATGGACCTCTTCGGCGTGGAGGTCCTGGAGATCTGCCCGTGGGCCCTGCGCGAGGGCGTGATCCTGCGGAACCTGGACCACATGCGCTCCTCCTGACCGCCTCCCCCGGGGCCCCGGGCCCGGGTCATGCCGTGCGGCGGCGGAGGGTTGCCGCGCCGAGGGCCAGGACACCGAGGGCCACGGCCGTGACCACGACCACGTCGCGGACGAAGTCGCCGGTGAGGTCCCCGTGGTGGAGGACCTCGGTCATGCCGTCCACCGCGTACGACATGGGCAGCACGTTGGACGCGTACTCCAGCACCGGCTGCATGGCGTCGCGCGGCACGAAGAGCCCGCACAGCAGCAGTTGCGGGAAGATCACCGCCGGCATGAACTGCACGGCCTGGAACTCCGAGGCCGCGAACGCCGAGACGAACAGGCCGAGCGCCGTGCCCAGCAGCGCGTCGAGCAGGGCCACGAGCAGCAGCAGCCACGGCGAGCCCGCGATGTCCAGGTCGAGGAACCACAGCGCCACGCCCGTCGCCAGCCCCGCCTGGGCGACCGCGAAGACGCCGAAGGCCAGCGCGTAGCCGGCGATCAGGTCGCCGCGCCCGAGCGGCATCGTCATCAGCCGCTCCAGCGTGCCGGAGGTGCGTTCCCGCAGCGTGGCGATCGACGTGACCAGGAACATCGTCACCATCGGGAAGATGCCCAGCAGCGAGGAGCCGATGAAGTCGAACGAGCCGCGGTCCGCGTCGTAGACGTAGTACAGCAGCACCAGCAGTAACACGGGCACCAGCAGCAACAGGGCGACGGTGCGCGGGTCGTGGCCGAGCTGCCGGAGCACGCGGCGCGCGGTGGCGAACGTCCGGGTCGCGTTCATCGGGTCACCTTCCCCGTGTCGGTCTCGGTGTCGGTCTCCGCGTCGGTCTCGGTGTCGGTCTCGATCAGGCGCAGGAACGCCTCCTCCACCGACTCCGCGCCCGTCCGTTCCCGCAGCTCGTCCGGGGTGCCCTCGGCGAGGATCCGGCCGGTCCGCATCAGCAGCAGCCGGTCGCAGCGGTCGGCCTCGTCCATCACGTGCGAGGAGACCAGCAGCGTCGTGCCGCGCTCGGCGGCGAGGCGGTGGAACAGCCCCCACAGGCCGCGCCGCAGGACCGGGTCGAGGCCGACGGTCGGCTCGTCCAGCACCAGCAGCTCCGGTGTGCCGAGCAGCGCGACGGCGAGCGAGACGCGGGAGCGCTGGCCGCCGGAGAGGTTGGCGGTCAGGGCGTCGGCGCGGGCGGTCAGGTCCACGTCGGCGAGCGCGGCGTCGACGGCGGACCGCCGCTCGCCGCGCGGGACGCCGAGGACGGCCGCGTAGTAGTCGAGGTTCTGCCGGATCGTCAGGTCCAGGTAGACCGACGGCTCCTGGGTGACGTAGCCGAGCCGGTGCCGCAGCACCGGGCTGCCCGCCGGGCGGCCGAGCGCCTCCAGCGAGCCGGTCACCTTCGCCTGGGCGCCGACGATCGCCCGCATCAGCGTGCTCTTGCCGCAACCGGACGGCCCGAGCAGGCCCGTGACGCTGCCGCGTCGCACCGTGAAGTCCAGGTCCTTGAGGACGTCGGTCCCGCCGCGGGCCACCCGCAGCCCGCGGGCCACCACGGCGGTGTCCGGCGCACCGCCCGCCCCAGCTTTATTAACCATACGTTTAATATCCTCTCACAGGTCGCCCCCGGTCAAGCGGGGGCACGTAGGCTTGGCGCCGTGGCACATCAGGTACGCGTCCCGGACGCCAAGGTCGCCTTGTCGACCGCATCCGTGTACCCGGAGAACACCGCGGCAGCCTTCGAGATAGCCGGTTCCCTCGGGTACGACGGGGTCGAGGTCATGGTGTGGACCGACCCGGTGAGCCAGGACCTCGACGCCCTGCGCCGCCTGTCCGACGAGCACGGTGTCCCGATCCTCGCCCTCCACTCGCCGTGCCTGCTGATCACCCAGCGCGTGTGGGGCACCAACCCCTGGCGCAAGCTGCTCCGGACCCGCGACGCCGCCCAGCGGCTGGGCGCGACCACCGTCGTCGTGCACCCGCCGTTCCGCTGGCAGCGCGGCTACGCCCGCGACTTCGTCCGCGGCATCCAGCGCCTCGGGAACGAGACGGACATCAGGTTCGCCGTGGAGAACATGTACCCCTGGCGCTACCGGGACCGCGAGATGCTCGCCTACGCGCCCGGCTGGGACCCCACCCACGAGGACTTCCCGCACTTCACGATCGACCTCTCGCACACCGCGACCTCGCGCAGCGACGCCCTGGCGATGGTGTCCCGGATGGGCGACCGGCTCGGCCATGTGCACATCGCGGACGGCCGCGGGTCCGGCAAGGACGAGCACCTGGTCCCCGGGCGCGGCAGCCAGCCCTGCGCCGCCCTGCTGGAACAGCTCGCCGTCACCGGCTTCGACGGGCACGTGGTGGTCGAGGTCAACACCCGCCGCGCCGTGTCCGCCGCCGCCCGCCGGGCCGATCTCGCGGAGGCGCTGGCGTTCACCCGGCTCCACCTGGCCGCGGCGGCGCCGAGCCGGACCGGGGACGCGCCGTGACGGCGGCGCCCGCCGAGGGCCACCGGGACCACGCGGACCCGCCGCCACCCCGGCGGCGCGGCCGGCCCTCGCGCGCGGACGCGGCCGAGGGCGCGCCCGGCGCCCGGGAGCTGATCCTGGACTCGGCGCGCACCGAGTTCTCCGAACGCGGCTACGACAAGGCGTCGATCCGCGGCATCGCCCGCGGCGCGGGGGTGAATCCGGCCCTGGTGCACCACTACTTCGGCACCAAGGAGCAGATGTTCGCCGCCGCCGTCGCCGCCGCGGCGGCCCCCGCCACCGAGGGCCTGCCCGCCGCCGACCACTGCCGGACCGAGGAACTGGGCGAACGGCTCACCCGCGTGTTCTTCGGGGTCTGGGAGAACCCGACGACCCGCCGCCCGCTGCTGGCCGTCGTCCGCTCGGCCGTCAGCAACGAGACCGCCGCCGCCATCTTCCGCACCTTCGTCGCCCGCCAGTTGCTCGGCCGCGTCACCGACAGCCTCGACGCCCCCGACGCCGAGCTGCGCACGGAGCTGGCCGCGACGCAGCTCATCGGCGTCGCGTTCCTGCGGTACGTCTTCCGGGCCGAGCCGATCGCCGGGGCCGACGAGGAGGAGCTGATCCGCCGCGTCGCCCCCGTCGTCCAGCACCACCTGACGGGAGCAGTGCCACCCCCGGCACCGCCCGCGACGTAGGGGCCCAGCGGGTCCGGGCGTCTAGACCGCGCCCGGCTCGACGCCCGGGTCGGGCGCGCCGGTGGGCGGGGGGTCGGTCGGCTCCGGCTCGGCGGGCGGTGGCCCGGACGGCTCGGGGGCGGCCGGGCCCTCGCCCTCGACGGTGATCACGGCGGCGGCCGGGTCGATCGTGATCCGGCCCTGCCAGGGGCCGGACGGCTCGCGCGCGTGGTCCACGGTGATCTGGATCACGGCCGTCTCGCCGGGCCGCAGGGTGCCGGAGGTCTGGTTCAGCGACAGCCAGTCCGCGTCCGTGGCGGCCGTCCAGCGGACCGCCGAGTCGCCCGAGGCGGTGAGCGTCACGCGGGTGCCCGTCTCCGTCGGCACCGCGTCCACCACGAGCCGGCCCGGCGCGGTCTGGTCGGCGCCGCCGGAGTCCCGGCCGCCCTCGTCCCCGCCGCCCTCCGCGTCCTCCTCGCGTCCGGCGCCGGAGGCGTCACCGGGGCTCTCCTCGCCCCGCCGGTCCGCGTCCCCCTCGCCTTCCTCCTCCTCGGCGTCCCCGCGGCCGGTGCCGCTGTCCGCCCCCGCGCCGCCCGGCTCGGCGCGGCCCGCGTGCTCGTACGGGTGCTCCTGGGTGACGTCCGCCCGGTACTCGCTGTCCTCGGCCGCCGCCGCGGCCGGGTCGTCCCGGCCGACCGCCTCCCCGATGACCGGCGCCGCCCGGTACGCCGCCCAGAGGGCGAGCACCGGCGCGGCCAGCGCCGCGGCCACCACGGTGGTGGTCACGGCCCGGCCCCGCAGCCGCTCCCGGCGGGCGGCGCGGTCCCGGTCCGCGAACGGGAAACCGGCCCGGTCGTAGCGCGGCGCGTGCTGGGCGCGGGCGCGGCGGACGGCGAGCGCCGCCGCGTGCACGGCCGCGCGCGGCGCGGGCAGCACCGCCAGCCGCGACGCCCCGGCGGCCCCGGCGCCGCCCGCCCCGGCCATGGCCCGCTGGGCGATCAGCCGGCACGACGGGCACTCGGCCACGTGCCGCAGCAGCTCGCGGCGCAGCCCCGGGCCGAGCAGCAGGTTCGGGTCGTCGCCGGAGAGCGCGGCGGCGGCCGGGCAGCTCGCGGCGGTCACGGCGGCGAGCGCGGCGCGGGTGCGCTCGACCTCGCGGGCGCCGGCGGTCAGCAGCGTCCGCGTGGCCTGCTCCGGCAGCCGCAGCACGCGGGCCACCTCGCGCGGCGCGAGCTGGTGCCGCACCGCCAGCTCCAGCGCCTCCCGCTGCCCGGGGGTGGTGCCCGCCGCCTCCGGCCAGCCCAGCGCGGCCAGCTCGCGGCGGCGGCGGTCGGCGTCCTCGCCAGCGGCGCGCGGCACGGCCCGCCCGGCCGCGCGTCCGTCGCCCGTGCCGAGGCGGCGCAGGCAGGACCAGCGGGCCAGCGCGTAGAGCCAGGAGCGCAGCAGCGCCGGGTCGGCGGGGTGCCGGCCGCGCTCCTGCCGCCGCTCGGCCTGCGCCAGGGCCTCGCCGAGCGCGGCGGTGGCCGCGTCGTGCTCGCACATGAGGGACAGGCAGTACGTGAACAGGCCGTCCAGATGGGCGTCGTCCCAGGCCGCCGCGGCACCGTCGCGGGACGGACGCGTGGTGTCCGAGCCGCGCGGGGCGCGGGCGGCGTGGGAGGGGCGTTCGCGGCAACCGGTCATCACTCGGTGACGTTAGGCGTCCGCCGGGCGCATGCCCGGGCCGCCGCCGCGAGGTTCCTCCTATCGGGTGACGCGAGGGGTTCGGGAGCGGGCCTGCGCTGTCAGTGGCGGGCGGTAGCGTTCCGGGCATGGCGCGTAAAACTGACCGTCCGGCGTACCGGTGCAGCGAGTGCGGCTGGTCGACGGCGAAGTGGCTGGGCCGCTGTCCGGAGTGCCAGGCGTGGGGCACCGTGGAGGAGGTCGGCGGCGTGCCCGCGGTGCGCACGGTGCCGGCCGCGCGGGTGGCGTCGCCCGCGCTGCCGATCGGGCAGGTGAACGGTCTGGAGGCGGTCGCGCGCGGCACGGGGGTGCCGGAGCTGGACCGGGTGCTGGGCGGCGGGCTGGTGCCGGGCGCGGTGGTGCTGCTGGCCGGGGAGCCGGGGGTGGGGAAGTCGACGCTGCTGCTGGACGTGGCGGCCAAGGCGGCGTCGGAGACGCACCGGACGCTGTATGTGACGGGCGAGGAGTCGGCCGGTCAGGTGCGGATGCGGGCGGACCGGATCGGCGCCATCCACGACCACCTGTATCTGGCGGCGGAGACGGACCTGGGCTCGGTGCTGGGGCAGCTGGACGCGGTGAAGCCGTCGCTGCTGGTCCTGGACTCGGTGCAGACGGTCGCCTCGGCCGAGGTGGACGGCGCGCCGGGCGGGGTGGCACAGGTGCGGGAGGTGGCCGGGGCGCTGATCAGGGCGTCCAAGGAGCGCGGGATGTCCACGCTGCTGGTCGGGCACGTCACGAAGGACGGCGCGATCGCGGGGCCGCGGCTGCTGGAGCACCTGGTGGACGTGGTGCTGCACTTCGAGGGCGACCGGCACGCCCGGCTGCGCCTGGTGCGCGGCGTGAAGAACCGGTACGGCGCGACGGACGAGGTGGGCTGCTTCGAGCTGCACGACGAGGGCATCACGTCGCTGGCCGACCCCTCGGGCCTGTTCCTGACCCGGCGTGACGAGCCCGTGCCGGGGACGTGCCTGACGGTGACGCTGGAGGGGCGCCGGCCGCTGGTGGCCGAGGTGCAGTCGCTGACGGTGGCCAGCCAGATCCCGTCGCCCCGGCGCACGACGTCCGGTCTGGAGACGTCGCGGGTGTCGATGATGCTGGCCGTGCTGGAGCAGCGCGGCCAGATAACGGCCCTGGGGAAGAACGACATCTACACCGCGACGGTGGGCGGCGTGCGGCTGTCGGAGCCGGCGGCGGACCTGGCCGTGGCGCTGGCGCTGGCCAGCGCGGCGAGCGACACCCCCCTGCCGAAGAACCTGGTGGCGATCGGCGAGGTCGGCCTCGCGGGGGAGGTCCGCCGGGTGACGGGCGTGCAGCGGCGGCTGGCGGAGGCGGCGCGGCTCGGCTTCACGCAGGCGCTGGTGCCCGCCGACGCGGGCGAGGCGCCGCCGGGGATGCGGGTGCGGGAGGTGGCGGACATCGGGGAGGCGCTGCGGGTCCTGCCCGGTCGTGCCCCGGAGTCAACCGGGCGGGCGGAGGTGCGCCGGTAGACTCGTGTGCGCACAGCGCGGAATCGTCCCCCGGAGGATTGCATGGCAGCCAGCGACCGGCCGGCGAGTCCGGGCAGGGCGGGGGGCGGCCCCGGAGGTGAGGGCCTGCTGCGGGCCACGCTGAGCGCGGTCGCCCCGGGCACGCAGCTGCGGGACGGCCTGGAGCGGATCCTGCGGGGGAACACGGGCGGGCTCATCGTCCTGGGCGTGGACCGCACGGTGGAGTCGCTGTGCACGGGTGGCTTCGTGCTGGACGTGGAGTTCACGGCGACGCGGCTGCGGGAGCTGTGCAAGCTGGACGGCGCGGTGATCGTGGACCGGGACATCTCCCGGATCGTGCGGGCCGGGGTGCAGCTCGTGCCCGACCCCAGCATCCCGACCGAGGAGACCGGCACCCGGCACCGCACGGCGCAGCGGGTGTCGATCCAGACCGGCTTCCCCGTGGTGTCGGTCAGCCAGTCGATGCGGCTGGTCGCGCTGTACGTGGACGGCCAGCGGCGGGTGCTGGAGGACTCGGGCGCGATCCTGTCCCGCGCGAATCAGGCGCTGGCGACCCTGGAGCGGTACAAGCTGCGGCTGGACGAGGTGACGGGCACGCTCTCCGCGCTGGAGATCGAGGATCTGGTCACGGTCCGGGACGTGGCGGCGGTGGCGCAGCGCCTGGAGATGGTGCGGCGGATCGCCGCCGAGATCGCCGAGTACGTGGTGGAGCTGGGCACGGACGGGCGGCTGCTGTCGCTGCAGCTCGACGAGCTGATCGCGGGCGTGGAGCCGGAGCGGCAGCTCGTCGTGCGGGACTACCTGCCGGACACGGGCGCCGGGGGCAAGCGGTCCCGCAAGGTCGGCACGGCGCTCGCGGAGCTGGACGGGCTGGGCCACGCGGACCTGATCGAGCTGCCGCAGGTGGCGCGCTCCCTCGGGTACAGCACCTCCCCCGAGGCGCTGGACACGGCCGTCTCGCCGCGCGGCTTCCGGCTGCTGGCGAAGGTGCCGCGCCTGCCGGGCCTGGTCATCGACCGGCTGGTGGACCACTTCGGCGGGCTGCAGAAGCTGCTGGCCGCCAGCGTGGACGACCTCCAGGCGGTGGACGGCGTGGGCGAGACGCGGGCCCGCTCGGTGCGCGAGGGCCTGTCGCGGCTGGCCGAGTCCTCGATCCTCGAACGGTACGTGTAGCCGGTCCGCGGCCCGGCCGCTCAGTCCTGGTCGAGGCGGAACGACGTGGCCACCACCGGGTAGCCGGACAGCGTGGCCTCCGCCAGGTAGGTGCCGGGCTCTGCCTCCGCGCCGGTGTCGCCGCAGTCGTCGGTGCTGTGCCGGCGGTCCCACGTCACGGGGTGCGTCACCGAGCCGCCGGCCGGGACGACCTCCGGGTCGGAGGCGGCGCCCTCGGGGCAGTGCTCGGAGGTCCAGATCCGCTCGTCGGCGGCGTCCGCGAGGGTGAGCGTCAGGGCGTCGTGGCCGAAGTCGACCCGGCAGGCGCTGTCGGAGGAGTTCTGCACGGTGAGCCGCAGCTCGGGCTGCTCACCGGGCGGGTAGGCGTTGGCGTCGGGCCGCAGCGAGAGCGTCACGTCCGACCGCTCGCACACCGGCACCGCGTCCGGGTCGAGGCCGCCGCCGTCACCGTCCCCCGCGTCGCCGGCCGCCGCGTCGTCGTCCTCCTGCTCGCCGCCGTCCCCGGTCGGCTTGCCGCCGTCCGTCTGTCCGCCGTCACCGGCCTGGCCGTCGCCGCCTTCGCCGCCCTCGTCGTCCGAGGGCTGCTCCTCCCGGCCGCCGGGCCGTTCGTCGATCAGGGACTCCGAGGGCGTGGGGCCCGGCGTGATGGACTCGGCCGGACCGCCCGCGCCGTCGTCGTGCCCGGCCGGGTCCTCGTCCCCGCCGCCTCCCGAGCGCAGCGCCCAGAAGACCAGCACCACGACCAGCCCGATCAGCAGCATCACGACGGCCCGGCGCCGCCAGTAGATGGACGAGGGCAGCGGCCCGACCGGAGTGCGCAGAGATCCCACGCGGAAACCTTACGAGACTTCGCACACCCCCGAATGCCGTACCCTCCGCTTCCCAGGGCACCGTTGTGTATCGACCTCGCCTCACCACGCGTCAACACGCGCGGAGGGCGGGCCGCTTTGTGCCGTGCCCCCGCCGTGCCAGGATCGCCCTTGCCATGACTGCGACGACATCGACGACACCGACGACGACAGTGACAGCCACGGCGGCGGCGCCGGCCACGGGTGCCACGGACCCGGACGCCGGTGCCCTCGCCCACACCGCCCTGCACGCCCCGGTCATCGAGTGGTTCGACCAGCACGCCCGCGACCTGCCCTGGCGCCGCCCCGAGGCGGGCGCCTGGGGGGTCATGGTCAGCGAGTTCATGCTCCAGCAGACGCCGGTCAGCCGCGTGCTGCCGGTCTACGAGGAGTGGCTGCGCCGCTGGCCGCGCCCCGCGGACCTGGCCGCCGAGCCGCCCGGCGAGGCGGTCCGCGCCTGGGGCCGCCTCGGCTACCCGCGCCGGGCGCTGCGCCTGCACAGCGCCGCCGCCGCCATAGCGGAACGGCACGGCGGCGAGGTCCCGACGGACCATCACCAGCTCCTGGCGCTGCCCGGCGTGGGCGAGTACACGGCGGCGGCGGTCGCGTCGTTCGCCTACGGGCAGCGGCACGCGGTGCTGGACACCAACGTGCGCCGCGTGTTCGCCCGCGCGGTCACCGGCACCGAGTACCCGCCGAACGCGACGACCGCCGCCGAGCGCAAGCTGGCCCGCATGCTGCTGCCCGAGGAGGCGGCGACGGCGGCCCGCTGGGCGGCGGCCACGATGGAGCTGGGCGCCCTGCTGTGCACGGCCCGCGGCCCCGAGTGCGCGCGCTGCCCGATCGCGGAGCAGTGCGCCTGGCGCCGCGCCGGCTCCCCCGCCCACGCGGGACCGCCCCGGCGCGGCCAGACCTACGCCGGTACGGACCGTCAAGTGCGCGGCAAGCTGCTCGCCGTGCTGCGGGAGGCCGTCGCCCCGGTGCCGCGCGCCGTCCTGGACCGGGTGTGGCACGACCCGGAGCAGCGGGCCCGCGCCCTGAACGGCCTGGTCGGAGACGGTCTGGCGGAGCGCCTCCCGGACGGCAGGTACCGGCTGCCGGGCGCGGACTGACGCGGCGGACGGCGGGGGGCGCGCCGGCCGCCCGCCGGGCCGCGTCGGGCCGGGTGGCCGCCCCGTGCGTCAGGGGTGCGTCAGGGGCGGCAGCATGGCCCGCGCGTCGGCGCCGTGCCCGAGCCACAGCCCGATCGCGAACGCGGCGGTGGCCTCCAGCAGCCCCGCCCGTTCCAGCCCGCCGCCGGGCAGCGGCACGCAGCCGAGGTCGGTGACCAGGGCCCGGACGGTGTCCAGCGCGCCGGGGTCGTCGCCGCACAGCGGCACCGCGAGCGGGGCCCCGTCGAACACCGGCGGGGTCATCCGCCACACGTCCGCGTGGCAGACATTGAACGCCTTGACCACGTGTGCGCCGGGCGCGGCGGCGGCGATCCGTTCCGCCATGGGCGCGGAGGACGCGAGGGTGAAGCTCTCCCACACCACGGCGTTGACGCAGTCGATCAGGGTCCGTCCGCGCAGCGCCCCCTCACCGGCCCCGGCGGCGGCCAGCACGTCGGACACGCCGTCGTGGCGGATGGCGAGCAGCACGGCGTCCTCTCCGAACGCGACCGCCTCCGCGAACGTCCCGGCCCGCGCGCCGGAGCCGATGCGGGCGGCCAGCGCCCCGGCCCGGTCCGTGTCGCGCCCGCTGACCATGACCTGGTGCCCGGCCCGTGCCCACTGGGTGCCCAGCGCGTCGGCCATGGCGCCCGCGCCGAGTATGCCGATCCTCATCCGACCGTCCTCTCCCTGGATTCCTTTGGGTGCGGCAAGGACGACCGTAGAGAATCCGATGGACACCGTGCGGTCGGCGTCGGCAGGGGTGACGGCGCGGGAGGCGGGGCGGGGATGGCGGAGTTCGGGGCGGACTGCCGGGCGCGGCCGGCGTTCGGCCTGATGGCCGACACGGGGAACCCGGTGGTGATCCGGACACTGCGCGGAGGCCCGTACCGTCCGGGCGACCCGCGGCGGCGCATCGGCGGCGTCAGCGCCAAGGTGCTGCACGAGACGCTGCCCAGGCTGGGGTACCACGGCCTGGTGACCCACCGCCGGTACCGCGAGGCGCGCCGCCCCGCGTGGAGTACGAGCTGACGGAGCCGGGCCGCACGCTGCTGCCCGCGATCGAGACGATCGGCGACGGGGCGTTCCGGCACGCCGACGAGGTGCCGGCCGCGCAGGAGCGGTGGGGTTGGGCGATCGCGCCGGAGACCGCCGTCACCCGGCGAGGCGCGGTGACGGCCTCACGGCAGCCAGGCCCCGGCCGCCGCCGCGCGGGCGGCGTACGCCTCGAAGGCGGCGGGCTCGCGGCCGAGCACGCGCCGCACGCCGTCGGCCGGTCCCACCGTGACGCCGGCCCGGTGCGCGGCGAACAGGGCGTTGAGCGCGTCGGCGGCCTCCGCCGGCACGCCCTGGGCGAGCAGTTCGGCGCGGTACTCCTCGGGGGTCAGCTCGGCGTACGCGATGGCGCGGCCCGCCGCCCGCGCGATGGTCTCGGTCGCGGCCCGGAAGGTGAGGCCGCGCGGCCCGGACAGGTCGTAGACCTGGCCCGCGTGCCGGGTGCCGTCCTCGGTCAGCAGGGCGGCTGCCACCTCGGCCACGTCCTCGACGTCGACGAACGGCTCGGGCACGTCCCCGATCGGCAGCGCGAGCCGCCCGGCGCGGAGCGGC
Organism: Streptomyces sp. URMC 129; assembly: GCF_051386415.1. Taxonomy (NCBI): domain Bacteria; kingdom Bacillati; phylum Actinomycetota; class Actinomycetes; order Kitasatosporales; family Streptomycetaceae; genus Streptomyces; species Streptomyces sp. URMC 129. The sequence continues at coordinate 7,321 of NZ_JBPQTQ010000089.1, read as the reverse complement.
GCGTGCCACAGGTCCTCGTCGAAGTTCTGGTCGAAGTTGTTCGGCCGGATCACGGTCCACTCGACGCCGGAGGCGCGGACGGCCCGCTCCGCCGCCGCCATGCCGTGCCCGAAGCCGAACTCCTCGACGGCCCGGTCGAGGCCGCGTCCGGACAGCGCGACGAAACGGGTGACCCCGGCGGCCACGGCCTCCTGCACGAAGTCCCCGACCGGCGCGGGGTCGTCGGGTGCCACGAGGTACACGGCCCGCGCCCCGGCGAGCGCGGCCGGCCACGTCGCGCGGTCACCCCAGTCGAACCGCGTCTCGCCCGAGCGGGACGCGGCCCGCGCCCGGCGGCCCGCGCCCCGCAGCCGCCGCACCACCCGGCGCCCGGTCTTGCCGGTCGCGCCCAGGACCAGGACGTCCCCGGCGGCCTTCCCACCGCTCTGTTCCCTGCTTGTCTCACTGCTCTGCTCGGTCATGCCCCCAGCCTCCGCCGGCCGGGCCCGCCGGGCCATGGCCGGCCGTCCGCGCCGCATGCGCGTCCGTACGGTGGGGGCATGGACCCTTTCGACGATCTGCTGCGCGGCGTGCGCGCCGAGGGCGCCCTCCTCGGCCGCTCGGAGCTGGCCCCGCCCGTCCCCCGGCGCTTCGGGGAGGGCGCCTCGATGACGCTGTGCGTGCCGCTGCGCGGGACGGGCACGGTCGCGGGGCGGCCCGTGCGGCTGGGGGACGCGGCGATCGTGCGCGGCCCCGAACCGTTCGAGGCGGCGGGCGACATGACGCTGATGATCGGCGCCTACCGGGTGCGGGGCGAGGTGCCGGGCCGCCTGCTGCGGGTGCTGCCGCCGGTGCTCGTGGTGCCGGACGACCACGACTGCGCGTCGATGCGCGACTATCTGGAACACCAGCTCGCCGGGGGACGTCCGGGGCGGCAGATCGTGCTGGACCGGCTGCTCGACTGGCTTCTGGTGTGCACGCTGCGGGACTGGTTCGACCGGGAGGAGGCCGAACCCCCGGCGTGGTACCGGGCGTTGGGCGACGACGTGGTGGGGCCCGCGCTGCGCGCGATGCACGCGGCGCCAGAGCGGCCGTGGTCGCTGGCGTCGCTGGCGGCGGAGGCGGGGGTGTCGCGCACGACGCTGGCCAAGCGGTTCCCGGAGCTGGTGGGCGAGTCGCCGCTGGCGTATCTGACGGGCTGGCGCATGGCGCTGGCGGCGGATCTGCTGGCCGACGGGGGCGCGACGGTCGCGGCGGTGGCGCGCCGGGTCGGGTACGCGGACCCGTTCGGCTTCAGCGCGGCGTTCAAGCGGGTGCGGGGCGTGAGCCCGAGCGCGTACCGCGCGACGCGCGAGACGGCGTCGGTGAGCGGGTGACTCCGGTGCGCCGCACGGTGCTTCCCGGCCCGGTCACGGTGCGGGGCGCTCGCGCCTCACAACTGGAACCACACCATCTTCCCCGGCCCGGGCGCGTGGTGGCAGATGTCCCACTTGCGCGCACAGCGCGCCAGGAGCAGGAGCCCGCGGCCGTGTTCGCGGTCGTCGGACGGGGAGCGGTCCGGGACGTCCGGTTCGCCGGGGGCGCGGTCGTAGACGTTGACCTGGAGGTCGCCCTCCGGTGACCAGCAGGCGTGGACGTCGACCGGGGGCGGGGTCGGGCAGTTCCGGGAGGCCCTGATCGCGTTGCTCACCACCTCCGACGTCAACAGCACGGCGATGTCGATGAGTTCGTCGTTGCCCGGGACGGTCGTGCTCAGTGCCGTGCGCATGGCGTCGCGGGCGTTGCGCACCCACACGGGGTGGGCCGGGAAGCGCAGGGCGAAGTCGGCGGTCCCGGACCGCACGGGGACAAGGCACATGCCATGCTCCTCAGTTACTCAACCGTCAACCTCCCCCTACGAGTTTCATCTCTTGCCCGAACCAACCCGCCTTGCCCGCTTCCTGGCCAAAATTCTTACCGAGGAGTGAACTTCCGCTTCGACACGCGTCGGACCGAACAGCACCGGCCCGCCACGCGTGTGAGGACACCGTGCGGACGATCAATACTTCCACACCCATGCTTCATATCCAATCCTCCGTGGACGATGGATAGTTGAGCGTAGAATCAGCCATATGGATGTCCTGGCAGATGCCCTGGCCGTGATGCGTGTCGGCACGTCCACCTCGGCCAGGACCGAGGCGCGCGCGCCGTGGGGCCTGCGGTTCCCGGCCGTCGAGGGGGCCTCGTTCCACGTCGTCCTCCAGGGCACCTGCTGGCTGATACCGAAGGGCGCGGGCCGCGCGCCGCTGCCGCTGACGTCGGGCGACATCGTGTTCCTGCGCGACGGCTCCGCGCACGGGCTGGCCGACGACCCGGCCACACCACTGACCGTCGTCGCGCCGAGCCGCCAGGACCCGTCCTCCCCGATCGGGCAGGTCCGCGTCGACGGTCCCGGCGCGCGGACCATGCTGCTGTGCGGCACCTACCGGCTCGGCAACGCCCGGCCGCATCCGCTGCTCTGCGAGCTGCCCGACATCGTGCACCTCCCGGCCCGGCCGGGACGGCACGGCGAGTTGCACGCGATGACCGGGCTGCTCGGCGCCGAGCTGGACGAGCGGCGGCCCGGCCGGGACGGCGTGGTGCCCGCGCTGGTGGACGCGATGCTGCTGTACATCCTGCGCGCGTGGGTGGACGACCGCTCGGCCGAGGAGGCGCGGCGGCGGACGGAGGCGGGCCGCGGGCCCGCCGGGTGGGCCGTGGCGCTCACCGATCCGGCGATCGGGCGCGCGCTGGAGGGCATCCACGCCGACCCCGCCCGCCCGTGGACGGTGGAGGAGCTGGGCACGCGCGGCGGGCTGTCCCGGTCGGTGTTCGCCCAGCGCTTCACCTCGGTGGTGGGCGCCTCGCCGCTCGCCTATCTGACGTGGTGGCGGATGACGATCGCCGGGCGGCTGCTGCGCGAGTCGGACGCGCCGCTCAGCGCGGTGGCCCAGCGCGTCGGGTACTCCTCGGAGTTCGCCTTCGCCAAGGCGTTCAAGCGCGAATACGGCCTGGCGCCCGGCCGGTACCGGCGCGGCGCCACCCGCTGAGGCGACGACACACGCGCCCGTCCGGCGCGATACGCCCCGTTTCCTCCCTGCCATGCCGGACGATCGACACGGGCCGGCGGCCCGCGCCGCGCCCACGTCGGTCACGAGCAGGAGGTATGCGGTGACGGAACACCCGGCGGCACGTCCGGACCACGCCGACTATCCGGGGCACCCGGTGCTCGGCTATGTGGTGTGGGCGGTGCTCTTCGGCGCGCTGTTCGCCTGGGAGGGCATCGGCCTGGTCCGGTCGGGCGACCGGTTCCCGACGCTCAGCGACGCGCTCGGCGCGGTCATGCGCTACCCGGCCGGCCGGTGGGCCCTGTTCGCGCTGTGGCTGTGGTTCGGCTGGCACACGTTCATCCGGGGCTGGCACTTCCTGCTGCGGGACGCGCACTGACGACGAGGGGTCCGCGGTGCTCTCGATCCCGATGATCGTCGCGATCATGCTGGTCAGCTACCTCCTGGTGATGGGGTTCCTCGCCCTCGGGCTGCGGCTGCTGCCCCGCGCCCGGCCGGCCCCGCGCGGTGCGGCGCGGCGGGGCTGGCCGGGACTGATCCGCCAGGTGGCGGGCACGGCCCTCGGCGGCTATGTGCTGCTGATGGCCGTGGTGGTGGGCTACTACTACGGGGTCGCCCGGGTGAGCGGCCGGTTCCTGATGAGCGCCTGCACCGGGTCCGCGACGCTCATCGGGCTGACGCTGCCCCTGTATCTCGCCGTCTCCTGGCTGGTCGAACGCCGCCGGGCGTCCCGCCGGTGACCCCGGGCCGGCCGGTCAGCCGGTCAGCCCGGCCGCGCGGCTCTCCACCGGCTCCCGGTACCGCGGCAGGTGCGGCGCCAGGGCGCGCAGCAGCACGGCCACGGCCTCCCGCTCCCGGCCCGTGTCCGTGAGCGCCAGGGCCAGGAACGCGTCCACCGCGCCGTCCAGCTCGTCCGAGCCGGCGGCCCGCTCCCGGCGCAGCAGCGCGACGCTCTCCTCGGCCCGCCCCAGGTTCCGCAGGGTGCTGGCGAGCTGGATCACGGCCTGCCGCCGCAGGTCCCCGGTCAGCCCGGCGGCCAGCGCGCGCCGGTACAGCACGGCGGCCTCCGCCTCCCGGTCCGTGGCGTCGTGCGCCGAGGCCAGCTCGAACAGCCCCACCGGATCCCCCACGGGCAGCTCGGCGACGAGCCGCCGCATCGCGTCGCGGAACTCCGCCGGGTCGCCGTACGTGTCGAAGGCGGCCCACAGCCGCCCGGCCCGCCCGCGCCAGCCGTTCACACCCGCTCCCTGACGTGACAGTCGGCCAGATGGTCGTTGACCAGTCCGCACGCCTGCATCAGGGCATAGGCGGTGGTCGGCCCGACGAAACGGAAGCCGCGCTTCTTCAGCGTCGCGGACAGCGCCCGCGACTCGGGCGTCGCCGCCGGTATGTCCCCGGGGCCGCGCGGCACCGGCCTGTCCCCGGCGTCCGGCGCGAAGGACCAGATCAGGTCGGTCAGCTCCCCGTCCGCCCACGCGGCGGCCACCTGGGCGTTGCCGATGGCGGCCTCGATCTTCGACCGGTTCCGGATGATGCCCGGGTCCCCCAGCAGCCGCGTCACGTCCTCCTCGGTGAACGCCGCCACCTCGGCGATGACGAACCCGTCGAACGCGGCCCGGAAGCCCTCCCTGCGGCGCAGGATCGTCAGCCAGGAGAGCCCCGACTGGAACGCCTCCAGGCACAGCCGCTCGAACAGCGCGTCGTCCCCCCGGACCGGTCGCCCCCACTCCGTGTCGTGGTACTCCCGGTAGTCCTCCGGGGCCACCCCCCACGGGCAGCGCGGCAGTCCATCGGCCCCGGCAACGGCCAGCGTCGTCTCCATGCCCGCAGTCTGCCCCAGGGGTCTGACAGCCGGCCCCGCCCCGGGGCCATGGCCTTACGGCACCTCGCGCAGGTAGAGGGCGCCGCAGGTGTGACAGGCGGGCTCGGCCGCGGCGAACCACTCCGCTTCCGGAAGCGTGCGCGCGTCGGGCCGCAGCTCCCGCCCGCACATCGCGACGGACTCCTCGCCCCGGACCATGTGCCAGGTCTTCACCGCGCCCGGGTCCGCGCTCTCCGCGTCCTCGTGCTCGGCGCGCATCAGATGCCGCATGGCGACGACCTTTCGTCCTGGAAGTCCGGCTGCTCCTCCCCTCCCATCCTCGGCCCGCCCGGCGCACACCGCACCCCGTTCCGCCGGGGGTTCTGGTCTGTCTAGACTGGACAGATACCGGGCAGGACATCGGAGAGGAGGTGGGCGCCATGCACTGGCAGGTACAGGAAGCGAAACAGCGCTTCAGCGAGGTGCTCCGGCAGGCGACGACGGGAGAGCCGCAGCTCGTCACCCGGCACGGCGAGGAGGTCGCCGTGATCCTCGACATCAAGGAGTACCACCGCCTGCGCGGCGAGCGCCTCGACCTGCGGGACTTCCTGCTGGAAGGGCCCGACGACGAGCTGGCGGCCGAGCTGGAGGCCACCGTGGCCGCCCGCGATCTGCCGCGCGACGTGGACTTCGGAGAGGACTGACCGAGCGATGTATCTGCTCGACACGAACGTGGTGTCCGAGCTGCGCAAGCGCCACCCCGACCCGCACGTCGCCGCGTGGATCCACGGGGTCCCCGACCGTTCCGTCTACCTCAGCGCGCTGATCATCGGCGAGATCCGCAAGGGCATCGAGAACATCCGGCACCGGGACGGCGCCCGGGCCCGGCGGCTGGACGCGTGGCTGGACGACCTCGGGCAGCGCTACGCGGACCGCGTCCTGCCGGTCACCGCCGACATCGCCGACGCGTGGGGCCGCCTCAGCGCCCCCCACCCGGTGCCCGCCATAGACGGCCTCCTGGCAGCCACGGCCCTGGTCCACGACCTGACGCTGGTGACGCGGAACGTGAAGGACGTCCGCGGCACGGGAGTCCGCGTCCGGAACCCGTTCCGGCCCGCCTGAACCGGGTCGGGCGCCCGCGCGGCCGACCTTTCTGCCATGGAACCCACGGGGGCGGGCTGAACCCGTGCCCGGCGCGGTCGATTTCGCGCACCGCACCTTTCAGGACTGCCTGGGCGCCCGCGAGATCGTGGAATGGCAGCACTTTCCCGCGCTGGTCGAAAAGGCGCACGAGGACCAGTGGGAGAACGTGGTCCGGATGGCCGTCGCCCACGCCCAGCCTCTCCAGCGCGGCGAACTCCTGACCGCCCTCGTCGAACGCGGCGACCGTGACACCGAACACCGCGTCCGGCTCCACCTTCTCGCCGCCGCCTGCCTGGAATACGCCCCTCGGCTCGGCCCGGAAATCCGTGCCGAGGCGGTGCGCCGGGCCGACCGCCACCTGCCGCCCCGCCTGCGGGACGAGGCCGTCACGCTCGGCCGGATCGGCTCCGTGGCCCTGGAATTGCTGCCCGGTCCGGAGGAACTCACCGACGCCGAGGCGCGGGAAGTGGTCTTCACGGCCACCCGCGTCGGCACGGAAGCCGCCCTGCCGGAACCGCGCGCCTTTCGCGGGCATTCCTCGACCGCCGTGCGCCATCTGCTCACGGTGAACCGGAATCGGTTCGACACCGACCGCTCACTCGGCGAGATCGTCTCCCATCTCCCGCGCGCCGACGCCGACCTCGCTTTCCCGGCCACCACCCGCGAAGAACTCGCCCGTCCGGGCACACTGACCGATCTCGCGCGGATGGACCCGCGCGGCGACCTCACAGCGGAGGAGATCCTCGCCGCGCTTTCCGACCGCCCGCTCACCGGACTTGCCCTCGGGATTGCCCGACGATCAGCGACCTCGGCTTCGTGCGCCAATGGCCAGGACTCCGCGTACTCCTGCTGGACGAGTGCGAGAACGTCACCGATCTGTCCCCCCTCGCGGGAACATCCGTGCGGGCGCTGCATCTCTCCAGCACAACAGAACAGTGGCGACCGGACAGATTGCCGGCACTCGGCGCGCTGGAAGCCCTCAACGTGGCATCCGCGCGCGGCGCGCCCCGTCCCGGATCTCACCGGCCCCGGGGCATGGCCCGGTCCACGCGACCTCGCTGTGCACCAACTCGCCCACCGGCCGTTCAGGCAGGAGGAATGGCGGGCGATCGCCGGAATGCCGCACCTGAGTTCCCAGATCGTCCAGGAACCGGAGCTCGCGCATCTCGTGGCGGCCGAGGTGGAATAACCCACCGTGGAATGGCCGCTGCTGTTCGGCCGGCCGGCCCCCGACACGACGTCCCCGGCCTTCCGGGCGCTCGGCCCGGGATTTCCCCGCCTCCGCGCCCTCGTGTTCGACCGCGACCGTGCG
>NZ_JBPQTQ010000088.1:0-25934 GCF_051386415.1 Streptomyces sp. URMC 129 | reverse complement strand
CGGTGAGGGTGTGCGGGCCTCCTGACCTGCTCGTTTATGTCGCGGCAGTGCTGCGCCCCATAAGGAGGAATGTCATGAGTCATCAACGCGACGTAGCTTCATGTCGATAAAACGGTATAGCTGATGTGGGAGTTCCCGGAGTTGGGGGCACGTGTGACTTACATCTCGATCAGATTTGCGGCGCGCAGCCGGGTGACGCTCCGGGCCAGCAACCGTGACACGTGCATCTGCGAAACGCCCAGTTCCGCGCTGATTTGCGACTGCGTCAGATTCCGGTAGTACCGCATGAGGAGGATCCGCTGCTCCCGCTCCGGGAGTTGGACCAGCAGGTGCCGCACCATCGCCCGGTGCTCGACGCCCGCCAGCCCCGGGTCCTCGTACCCGAGCCGGTCCACCAGCCCCGGCCCGCCCTCGTCCCGGTCGTCCGTGGCGTCGAGCGAGGACACCCGGTACGCCCGGGTCGCCTCGGCGCTGGCCCGCACCTCCTCCTCGGGGACGTCGAGCCGGCCGGCGATCTCGGCGGTGGTCGGCGTGCGGCCGAGCGCGGCCGTCAGCTCCTCGGCCGTGGCCCGCACCCGCGCCCACAGCTCGTGCGTCCGCCGGGGAACGTGCACGCCACGCACCCCGTCCCTGAAGTACCGGCGGATCTCGCCGAGGATCGTCGGCATCGCGAAGGTGGGGAACTGGACGCCGCGCCCGCGGTCGAACCGGTCGATGGCCTGGATCAGGCCCACGGTCCCGACCTGCACGATGTCCTCCATCGGCTCGTCGCGGCCACGGAAGCGGAGGGCGATGTAGCGGACCAGCGGCAGATTGGCCTCGATCAGCGCGGCGCGGACCCGCGCGTGCTCGGCGGTGCCTGGCTCGCAGCACGCCAGCCGCTCGAACAGCGCCTGGGTGAGGGCGCGGGCCTTGGCACCCCGGGTCTGCGTCGCCGCCACCTGCCGACCACCCCTTCACTGGGAGAAGCAGTCATAGCATCACAAGACATTTCCACCCTGTGCAAGCACCCGGTAACGCCGTGTTGATGGCGGGTGAATCCGGGAAGGAGCCCGGGGAATCCGGGGAATCCGGGAATCCCGGACATCGGGAGGAGGCCGGGGAAAGGAGGGGGGAAGCGGGGAAAGCGGGGAAGCCCGGAGAAGCCGTCCTGATCCGGGGGAACGTGCGGAATGCGACGAAGGGCCCGGTCCGTGGAACCGAGCCCTTCACCGTTCGCGTGCTGCGTGGCGGTAGCGGAGGGATTTGAACCCTCGGTGGAGTTGCCCCCACACTCGCTTTCGAGGCGAGCTCCTTCGGCCGCTCGGACACGCTACCGGGAGAAAGCCTATCCCACCCCGCCGCGTGCTCGTGAACGGAGGGGCGCCCGGTGGGCGTCACCCGCCCTCAGCGGCTCCGGAAGAAGTCCGTCAGCAGCGCGCCGCACTCGTCGGCGAGGACCGAGCCGATCACCTCCGGGCGGTGATTGAGCCGGCGGTCCCGCACCACGTCCCAGAGCGACCCGGCCGCCCCCGCCTTCTCGTCGACCGCGCCGTACACGACGCGGTCGACCCGCGAGAGCACGCAGGCGCCCGCGCACATCGTGCAAGGCTCCAGCGTGACGACCAGGGTGCAGCCCGCCAGCCGCCAGGCGCCGAGCCGTCCGGCGGCGGCGCGCAGCGCGAGGACCTCCGCGTGCGCGGTCGGATCCCCGGTGGCCTCGCGCTCGTTGTGCCCCAGGCCGAGCACCGGGCCGTCCGGGCCGCCGGGGCCCAGGACGATCGCGCCGACCGGCACGTCCCCCGCCTCCGCCGCCGTGGCGGCCTCGGCCAGCGCCCGGCGCATCGCCGGCCGCCAGGGATCGCGCAGCGGATCCCCGCGCCCGGCGGTCATGCCGTCGTCACGAGGCCGGGGTCGTCACCGGACCGCCTCCAGCACCTCGGCGCAGCCGAGCGCGTCGGCGATCTCGCTGAGCGCGTCGTCCGGGGTCAGCTTCAGCACGGTGCCCGCGTCGATGCCGAGGTCGGCCAGCAGATCGGCGTCCCCCAGCGGGCCGCGCGGCACCGCGTCCGAGCCGCCGCCCGGGGCGGCGCCGGCCTCCTCGTCGTCCTCGTCCTCGACACCGTCCTCCGTGCCGTCCAGGTCGACCATCTGGTCCAGGGCGCCGGGGTCCTCCGGCTCCCGGCCCAGCAGCTCGTCGGTCAGCAGAATCTCGCCGTACGCGCTGCGCAGGGCGCGTGCGGCGTCGGAGACGAAGACCCGCGGGTCGTCCTCGCCGTCCACGCGGACGAGGCCGAACCAGGCGCCTTCCTGCTCGATGCAGACGAGAACGGTCTCGTCATCGGGAGCCGCCTCGCGGGCCAACTCGGCCAGCTCGTCCAGGCTCTCCACGTCATCGAGCTCTGTATCACTCGCTTCCCAACCATCATCGGTCCGCGCGAGCAGTGCGGTGAAGTACACCGTGACTCTCCCCACTCGGTTCGGCTGTGCCACCTGCATCGTGGCAGATAAGGGGTGCGCTGTCGGGTAACTCGGCAGTTCACCAACGGAATGTCCGCACACGTTGTTCCCTGTGCGGGCGGACTGTGCGGGCGCGGTGTGGCTGGACGCGGGCACGCCGGGCGGCCGGATCGCGGACCTGCGGCTCACCGGGTCGCGGCATATGCCCTCTCCTCCCTCCATGCACCACTCTCCACGTCCCCGCGGCCGTTTGTCCACCAGGGGTCCGGAACGGGAAACGAGCCGGTCAGTCCTGCGCTGTCGGTCACGTTCGGTACTGTCGGACGCATGCGGACCCATGTCGTCGACCACCCGCTGGTGGCGCACAAGCTGACCACGCTGCGCGACGCGCGTACCGATTCACCGACGTTCCGGCGGCTGGCGGATGAGCTCGTCACCCTGCTCGCCTACGAGGCGACCCGTGATGTCCGCACCGAGCTGGTGGAGATCACAACTCCGGTGGCGGCGACCACGGGTGTGCGACTGTCCCACCCCCGTCCGCTGGTCGTGCCGATCATACGTGCAGGTCTCGGCATGCTCGACGGCATGGTCCGGTTGCTGCCGACGGCCGAGGTCGGGTTCTTCGGGATGATCCGCGACGAGCGGACGCTGGAGGCGTCCACCTACGCGAACCGGGTGCCGGAGGACCTGTCGGGCCGCCAGGTCTACGTGCTCGACCCGATGCTGGCGACCGGCGGCACGCTGGTGGCGGCCGTGCGGGAGCTGCTGCGGCGCGGCGCCGACGACATCACCGTGATCTGCCTGCTCGCGGCGCCCGAGGGCGTCGAGCGCCTGGAGCGCGACCTGGCGGGCGCCCCGGTGACGGTGGTGACCGGCGCGCGGGACGAGGGGCTCAACGACAAGGGCTTCATCGTGCCCGGTCTGGGGGACGCGGGCGACCGGATGTACGGGGCGGTCGACTGAGCCGTGGTCCGGGTGACGGCCCGGTCCGGGTGACGGACCGCCGGGCCGGGCCCCGGGCCGGCGTCAGCAGGCGGGCGTTTCGGCGGGGGACGCGGGCTGGGGGGCGGTCAGCTCCGCGATGCGGCGCTCGGCCTCGCCGGCCGCGATCAGCGCGGTGAAGGACTCGCCGATGACGAAGTCGACCACGGAGGCCGCGCCGGTGTCCTGCCCGGCCCTGGGCTCGCCGGTCTCGGCGCCGTCGAGCTGGGCGGCGAGGACGGACAGCGCGCCGGACTCCTGGGCGGCGGTGGTGCCGATGAGCAGCCCCGGGGCGTCGACCTGGCCGTCGAGCTCCTCGGGCGCGTTGCCGACTTCTCCGATGGCGAACCCGCGTTCGGCCAGGGCGTCGGCGGTGTCCTGGGCGAGACCCGTGCGCCGGGTGGCGTTGTAGACGTTGACGGTGATGGTGGCCGGGTCCGGCAGATCCACCGTCCGGCCGGGGCGCTCGTCGGACGCGGGGGGCGTGCAGTCCTCCTCGCCGGCGCCCGACTGCGCCCGGGGCGCGCCGCCGTCATCGTCCCCCGAGAAGACGTCGATGAGCTGAAGGGTTCCGTAGCCGAGGAGGGCGAGCACGGTGACGGAGGCGAAGACGGCCAGAACGAGACGCCCGCGGCGCCTGCGCGGGCGCATCCGGGGGTACCGGTCGCCCGTGACGCGGAACTTCTTGCCGCCCATGCCAGGGGGCGTCAGCATGCTCATGGCCGCAGCGTAGTCAGGGGATCGGCGGCGGCCTAATAAATGATCAGCTCAGATGCCGGACCGACCCGAACGGGGCAATCGGCGGGCGGCGGGGTGCCGGATCAGTCCAGCTCCAGCACCCGGGCGTGCAGCACCTGACGCTGCTGGAGAGCCGCGCGGACCGCTCGGTGGAGGCCGTCCTCCAGGTAGAGATCGCCCTGCCACTTCACCACGTGGGCGAAGAGATCCCCGTAGAACGTGGAGTCCTCCGCCAGCAGCGTCTCCAGGTCGAGCTGCTGCTTGGTGGTGATCAACTGGTCGAGGCGGACCGGGCGCGGCGCGACGTCTGCCCACTGCCGGGTGTGCTCCCGGCCGTGGTCAGGATAAGGTCGTCCGTTTCCGATGCGCTTGAAGATCACACGGAGAGCCTACCGGGCGGGACGCTTTCGTCGCAGCCTTCCGCCATGGTGACGAGTCGGGTCATCACCGCCCGTCCGTCACCCCGGGCAGGCGCCAGGCGTAGCGGCCGACGGTGTGCGCGATCACCTTGGCGCCGATGTCGAGCGCCGTGGCGCTGACGTTGCCGAGGTCGTCGCAGGCGGCGTGGTAGCACGCGTCGTACGGAGCGCCCGCGCTGCCGCCCCACGCTCCGGCTTCCGCCTCGGACTTCACGCCCTCGGCTCCGGTGAACACGCCCCCGGCCGGGATGCCCGCGGCGACGAACGGGGCGTAGTCGCTGCGCCCGTCGAGGGGCTTCGGCCCCGTGGCCAGACCCCGGCCGTCCAGGAACGCGGTGATGTCCCGCTCGACCTCGGGCGCGCCCTGGTAGACGAACAGCCCGTAGTTGGGGGAGGCGATCATGTCGAAGTTCAGGTAGAGCGCGATGGCCTCGCGCCCGGCCGCCGGGAGACGGCCCACATAGTGCTCGGAGCCGAGCAGGCCGAACTCCTCGGCGGACCACAGCGCGAACCGGACCGTGTGCGGGTGGCCGCCGGACGGCTCCAGCTCGGCCAGGCGCAGTGCCGTCTCCAGGACGCCGGCCGCGCCCGAGCCGTTGTCGTTGATGCCGGGGCCGTCCGGCACCGAGTCCAGGTGGGCGCCCGCCATCACGACCCGCGACGGGTCGCCGCCGCGGCTCTCGGCGATGACGTTGACCGTGGTGCGCTCCTCGGCCACCTCCGCCAGCTCCAGACGGACGGTCACCTCCTCGCCCGCCGTCAGCGCGGCCAGCAGCGCCTCGCCGTCGGCGCGGGCGATGCCGCCGGTGGGGACGGCGGCCTGCTCCGGGCCGCCGAGGGTGCCGGACAGCTCGCCCGGCACGTTGTTCCAGATCAGCGCCCCGGCCGCGCCCGCCTCCGCCGCGTTGGCCTGCTTCGCGGCGAACGTGCACGTGCCGCGCTCGATCAGCGCGATCCGGCCGGTGAGCGGCTCGGTCCCGAAGTCGGCGGCGGCGCAGCCGGTCCCGGCCGGGGCCAGGGCCGCGGTGAGGCCGCCGTCCGGGGTGCTCGGGCTGTACGTCATCACGTTCACCGCGATGTCCCGCTCCTCGGGGGTGAGCTGGGTCAGCCGTTCGGTGAGCGGCTCGCGGTAGGGGAAGGCGAAGCGCTGGTAGGTGACGTCGTATCCGGCGGCGGTGAGCAGCGTTCCGGCGTACCGCGCGGACCGCTCGTGGCCCGGGGTGCCCGCCGCGCGGGTGCCGTCGCTCCGGTCCGCGATGCGCTGGAGGACGGTCAGGTGGCGCAGGGCGCCCTCGCCGGTGACCTCCTCGACCAGCGCGTCCGCCACGTCGCCGCTCTCCTGCCCGCCTCCCCCCGTGCCGAAGGCGGCGACGGCGGGTCCGGCCAGGAGCAGCGGCGGCACGGTGACGACGGTCACGGCGAGGGCGGCCAGCGGCGCCGGGCGCAGGAGGCGGGTGAGGAAGCGCGTCACGGAAGGTGACGTTATCGCCCGGTTCGCGCGGGCCCGGCGTGCTCGTCCGGCATGTCTCGCCATCCGAGAGCCCATTGACCACGTGCGGGAGGCGGCCGACAGTTCGAATATGCGAAGGGTGACGGCGTGGGCGGGGTGATCACCGGCTTCACGATCATCGCCACCGTCATCGCCATCGGATACCTCCTCGGCCGCCGCGGCCTGCTCGGCGAGAGCGGACGGGAGGTCCTGATCCGGCTCGCGTTCCACGTGGCCAATCCGGCGCTGCTGTTCGTCATCCTCGCCGGCGCCGACCTCGGGGAGCTCTTCTCGCCGTCGCTGCTCGCCACGGCCCTGAGCACGGTCGCCACCGCCGCGGTCTTCGTCGCCGTCGGCGCCGTCCGCCGCTGGGGGACGGCCCGGGTGACGATCGGCGCGCTGTGCTCCGCGTATGTGAACGCGGGCAACCTCGGCATCCCGATCGCCCTCTACGTCCTGGGCGACGCCTCGCTCGTCGCGCCGATCCTGCTGCTCCAGCAGCTCGTGTTCACGCCCGCCGTCCTCACCGTCCTGGACGTCGTCACCGCCCGGGGCGGCGGCGAGCGGCGGTCCGTCGTCCAGCGGCTGACCACCCCGTTCCGCAATCCGGTCGTCATCGGCTCCCTCGGCGGCATCGCCGTCGCCGCCTCCGGCCGTACCCTGCCCAGCGCCGTCCTCGAACCGCTCGCGCTGGTCGGTGACATGGCGGTGCCCGCCGTGCTCCTCGCCTTCGGCATCTCGCTGCGCGGCAGCGCGGTCCCGGCCCGGGGCCCGGAGCGCGGCCAGGTGCTGCTGTCGGTGGTGCTGAAGATCGTCGTCCACCCGCTGCTCGCGTGGGCGACGGCGGCCTGGCTGTTCCGCCTCGGCCCGGCGGACCAGCTCACCGTGGTCGTCACCTCCGCTCTGCCCGCCGCGCAGAACCTCTTCACCTACGCGTCCCACTACGGCACGGCCGTCCGCCTGGCCCGCGAGTCGATCCTGCTCTCCACGCTCCTGGCCGGGCCCGCGATCGCCCTGGTGGTGGCGGTGCTGGGGCCGTGAACCGGCCGCCGGGCCTCACGCCGCGAACGTGTGGCGCACGGCCAGGCAGGCGAGGATGATCAGCAGCATCGCCGGGGGGTAGAGGCTCGCGCGGTTGAAGACGGCCATCGCGTTCTCGGGGTACGGGGCGCGCAGCAGGCGCAGGCCCGGGGCGAGGAGGGTGTACAGACCGGCCAGGAGGGTGCCCGCGACGCCCAGGGGGCCGCAGGACGGCAGGGCCGCGACGGCCATCCCGGTGCCGGAGACCACGGCCACGGCCAGGAACGCGAACGTCAGCAGGCCGCTGACCCGGTACCCGTAGACGACGGGGACCGTGCGGACGCCGAGGTGGACGTCCTCCTCCACGTCGGCCCAGTCGTTGACGATGTTCCGGCCGCCGATCTCCCAGGCCGCCAGCCAGCCGCAGAACAGCCACAGCAGCGGCCGGTCGACGTCGGAGGAGACCGCGAACCAGCCGACGCAGCCGCCGAGCGCCACCATCACGCCGGTCAGCAGGAACTTGTACGGCGTCACCCGGGCCAGCGCGCAGTACGCCGCCTCCAGCAGGGCCGCGGCGACCAGCAGCGCCGCGCACACCCAGCTCAGCATCGCGGACAGGGTCAGGGCGAGCGCGCCGAGCACGGTCACCCAGACCGCGCCGGCGACCGGGCTGAGCCGGCCCTGGGCCAGCGGGTGGCGGCCTCCGGCGCTGTCGATGTCGAAGCCCTGGTAGGCGCGGAGGTACGCGAAGCGCTCCCGGTCCAGGCGGGCGTCGATGAGGTCGTTGGCGGCGAACACCGCGAAGTACCCGGCCAGGGAAGCGGCCACGACCAGCCCGAGCCGGGCCGGGGAGGGGCTGCCGTCGGCCAGGAAGACGCCGAGCAGCGGCTGCGCGACGCTGAGCGTCGCCTGCGTGCCCCGCGAAAACCCGTACAGGGCCCGCACGTTCTCGGTCAGCACCGCGGTCAAGGCCATCCCCCTCCCTCCGTGCTCACGGCTTCCCGCGCGCCCTCCGCCTCCCGCGTGCCTTCCGTCTCGCCTGCGCCGGAGCCCACGTACTCGTGGGCGAACGCGACGGCGTGCGGGCCCGGTTCACCGAGGCGTTCCAGCGCGGCGAGCCGCAGCCGCAGCGCGAAGCCCTGGTCGCCGGCCTTGTCCGGCGGGAGGTGCAGCAGCCGCAGCAGCCGGTCGGAGAACTCCTGGGCCCGCCAGATGTGCGGCAACCGCCGTGCGCCGTAGGCGTCGAGGGCGCCGGTGTCGCCGTCCCGGTACCGGCGCAGCAGGGCGGAGGCGAGGGCGATGGCGTCCGCGATGGCCAGGTTCATGCCCTTGGCGCCCGACGGGGTGAGCAGGTGTGCCGCGTCCCCGGCGAGCAACAGACGCCCGTGGCGCATGGGTTCGGTGACGCTGCTGCGCATGCGCAGGACGTGGACGTCGGGGAAGCCCGCGATCTCCGGCAGCGGCGACAGCCGGGCGCGCAACTGCTCGCGGATCCGGCGCGCGGGCCAGTCGCGCACCGTGTCGCCGGGCGCGCACTGGAGGTAGAAGCGGCTGAGGCGGGAGGTGCGCGGCATCATGCCCGCGAAGCCGTCGGGGTGCACGGCGTAGACGACTCCTTCGGCGGGGCGGTCCACCTCGGCGAGCACGGTCAGCCAGTCGTACGGATACCGGTGGCCGAAGACGCTCCCGCGGGTGGCCGGGAGGGCGGCGCGCGCGGCGCCGCGGAAGCCGTCGCAGCCGACGACGTACTCGCACTCGATCTCGATGCCGTCGCACACCAGCCGGGGCCGGCCGGTCGTGACGTCCTCGACGGCCCGGACCGTCTGGGAGAACATCGGCGGTGGCCCGTGCCCGGCCAGGGCGGCGATCAGGTCCCTGACCAGGAGCTGCTGCGGGTAGACCCAGTGCCGCCGGCCGCCCGCGCGGGCGGCGTAGTCGACGCGGATGTCGCGGCCCAGGCAGCGGAAGGCGCACCAGCCGTGCGGGACGCCGTCGGCGAGGAGCCGGTCGGCCAGCCCCTCGCGGCGCAGGGCCGCGACCACGCGGTGTTCGAGGAGCCCGGCGCGCGGGCGGTGCTCGACGTGCTCGCGCGAGCGCCGTTCCACGACGCGGCACGCGACGCCCGCCCTGCCGAGCAGGTTGGCCAGTACCAGACCGGCCGGGCCCGCTCCGATGATGCCCACCTGGGTACGCAGCCGCCGCATGGGAACCGTGCCACCTCACACCGCCGGAACGGCGGACGGGTTGAAGAGCTCGTTGATCAGCGCCAGCGGGTCGTCGCCGTGCCACACGAGATAGGTCTTGTAGGCCGCCGGACGGCTGAGGCCGTCGTCGCCCGCCCAGGGGCGGCGGCCCGCGTCGAGCAGCGTGCGGCGGTAGCCCGTGCCGGCGGCCGTCAGGGCCGGGCCGAGCGGAATGGATCTGCTGGTGAGACAGGGTTCGAGGCCGGGCGCGAGGCCCAGCCTGGCCACCACGTGGTTCACGGACAGGGCCTGTCCCCCGGTCCGGGTGGTGGCGGAATAGCGCACGAGAACGTCCCCGCCGCCGTCGATCCGGAGCAGCGCGGGCACGCCGTCCCCTGTTTCGCGGGCGGGGGTTCGTAACTGGGCGAAGCAGGTCAGATGCAACGATTCACCAGCCATGGATTCCAGCAGGGTCGTGGTCAGGCCCTCGCTGCTGAGCAGCATGCGGGTCAGGGGCGAGGTGAAGTGGCGGATCCGCTCTCTCGGGTCGGCGGGGCCGTCGAGGGCGGCGCCGAGTATCGCGTCGAGCGGGACGTCGAGAGGCACGTCGAGGGGGAAGGTCGTGGGGAAGACGCCGCATGGCGTCGGCACCGACATCTGATCACTCCTCACCGCCGGGCATCCTAGATGTCCAACGGCGACGGCCCCGTCAGGTCACGGCCCCGGGCACCCGGCGGGAGCCCGCGCGCCGGGGACCGGGCGCCGGGGCGGGAGCGGGGCGCCGACACCGGGGCGGACGGGCGCCGGCCCGGTTGCGGGGGCCCCGCGCGCGGTCGACCATGGCGGGCATGACGCCCCGCCGCTGCCTGGTCACCGGCGCCACCGGCTATCTCGGCGGCCGGCTGGTGCCGGCGCTGCTGGACGCCGGGCACGCGGTGCGCTGCATGGCGCGCACGCCGGACAAGCTGCGGCACCGCCCGTGGGCCGGGCGCGTCGAGACGGTGCGCGGCGACGTCACGGACGCCGGCGCGACCGGGGCCGCGCTCGACGGGGTGGACGTCGCGTACTACCTGGTCCACTCCCTGGGCGCGGGACGGGACTTCGCCGGCACCGACCGCCGCGCGGCCCGCGTCTTCGGGGAGCGGGCGCGGGCGGCCGGGGTGCGGCGGATCGTGTACGTCGGCGGGCTGACCCCGGCGGGCGTGCCGGAGCGGGAGCTGTCGCCGCATCTGCGGTCGCGTGCCGAGGTCGGCCGGATCCTGCTGGACTCGGGGGTGCCGACGGCCGTGCTGCGGGCGGCGGTGATCATCGGCTCCGGCTCGGCGTCGTTCGAGATGCTGCGGCAACTCACCGAGCGGCTGCCCGTGATGGTGACGCCGCGCTGGGTGCGCACCCGCGTCCAGCCGGTCGCGGTCCGGGACGTGCTGCGCGTTCTCGTCGGCTGCGCGGATCTGCCGGACGACGTCAGCCGGACGTTCGACCTGGGCGGACCCGACGTGGTCACGTACCAGGAGATGATGCGGTGCTACGCCGGACAGGCCGGGCTGCGGCGGCGGTTGATCCTGCCGGTGCCCGTGCTCAGCCCCTGGCTGTCCAGCCTGTGGGTGGGGCTGGTGACGCCCGTGCCGGGGCCGCTGGCGCGCCCGCTGGTGGAGTCGCTGCGGCACGAAGTGGTGTGCGCGGAACGGGACATCGAGCGGTACGTGCCGCCGGCCGCGGGTGGATTCCTCGATCTGGACGGCGCGTTGCGCGCCGCTCTGCGGCAGGTCGCCGGGACGCCGCCGCCCGCCCGGCCCGCGCCGGGCGATCCGCAGCCCGGCGACCCCGGCTGGGCGGGCGGCAGCCTCTACACCGACCGGCGCGAGCGGGCCGTGGACGCCTCGCCCGCCGCGCTGTGGCGGGTGGTCGAGCGCATCGGCGGCGAGAACGGCTGGTACTCGTCACCGTTCGCGTGGGCCGTCCGGGGCTGGCTCGACACGCTGCTGGGCGGCGTCGGCCTCGGGCGCGGGCGCCGTGACCCGGTGCGGCTGCGGGTCGGGGACCACCTGGACTTCTGGCGGGTGGACGCGCTGGAGCGGGGCCGGCTGCTGCGGCTCCGCGCGGAGATGCGGCTGCCGGGGTCGGCCTGGCTGGAGCTGACGATACGTCAGGATGACGCGGGGCGTGCGGTGTACGGCCAGCGGGCGCTGTTCCAGCCGCGCGGGCTGGGCGGGCACGCGTACTGGTGGGCCGTGTCGCCGTTCCACGCCTGGGTGTTCGGCGGCATGGTCCGCAACATCACCAGCGCCGCCGCGCGGGACGGGGACTGAGCCGGGCCGGGTCCGGGGCGTCCGCCGTCCGGGCCGGGAGCGTCCGCCGTCCCGGCTAGTCGCCGCCCCCTCCTCCGCCGTCGCCGCCACCACCGTCGCTTCCGCCGCCGCTTCCGCCGTCACCGCTTCCGCCGTCCCCGGACCAGCCGTCGCCGCCCCCGCCGGGGCCGGAGTCGTCGCTGCCGGAACCGAGGCCGGTGAACCAGGGCTCCTCCCACGCCATGGGCTCCTCCGGCTCGGGCAGCGGGCGGCGGGTGCCGAAGCGGATCGAGCCGGTGCCGTCGCCCAGCCCGAAGACGACGGCGAAGAAGTGCGCGATCACCGCGTCGAGCGCGTCGGCCGTCTCGTGCCGCACGTCCGCCAGCGGGAGCAGCAGCGCGCCCCGGCCCGCCGTCGGCGCCGGGCGCCGCAGCAGCGCCACGGGCTGCCCGTCGCGCAGCAGCCGGGAGGCGCGGGCGTCGTGCCGCCACAGCTCCCAACGGCCCTGCGCGGCCTGGAGGATGACGCCGCGCTTGGTCTTGCGCCAGTGCTGCAGGAGGGTCACGTACGCGGGCATCTCGCCGATCGTGACGACCAGGTTCGGCGGGACCTCCGTCAGCCCGGCCGGCATCCCGTACGGGCCGCGCAGCCGCGCCACCGGCAGCCCCGGCGTCCAGACGTCCGCCCGCACCAGCCGCCGGTCGACGGCGACCACGACGGGTCCGGCCGGTCCGTGCGCCACGCGCCGCGCCATCCACAGCGGAACGTCCTCGTGCGCGGCCCGTTCGGCCGCCTCGGCCACCGCGTCGGGGCCGCCGCTCATCCGGACCGTCAGGTCGCCGAGGACGCGGGCGAACTCGGCGGCGCGCCGCACCTGTATGGGCCGGGCGGCGCCGGTGACGCGGATGACCGGCACTGTGCCGGGGCCCGAGGGCAGGGACGACAGCGGCCGTTCCGTCCCGCCGCCGCCCAGCCACATGCCGCGCAGGTAGGCGTCGGCCATGGCCACCGCGTTGAGCTCGGCGAGCGGCATCCGGCGTCCGCCCTGGCGGAGTTCGCCGTCGGTCAGGTTGACGCTCGCCGCCAGCGGATTCCAGGACTTCTCCGCGTAGATGACGTTGCTCATCGTTCCCCCCGTGACACCGCGAGTTGCGGTGCCATCGTAGCCAGGACCTGGGCCTGAAGGGGAAGTTGAGGGGGCGGCGGGGCGAAACCTTCACGTCCGGGGTGGCCGGCGCGGCCGGCGTGCTCCGGGCGGGCGCCGGACGCTCGTACGCGGGCGTCCCGGATTCACTCGCATGGGGGGTTTGTCGTCCGCGCCGGGTCCGGAAGAGGCGTCGCCGGGACAGGCTGGGCGCACCGGGACCGCGACCCCCCACGGAGCACGGAAGGCGCGTTTCATGGCACAGCCCTTCGACCTGCCCGAGTTCTACACCCCCTACCCCGCCCGCCTCAATCCTCACCTGGAGCACGCGCGGGAGCACTCCCGGCGGTGGGCCCGCGAGATGGGCATGCTGGAGGGCTCCGGGATCTGGGAGCAGAGCGACCTCGACGCCCACGACTACGCCCTGTTGTGCGCCTACACCCACCCCGACGCGTCCGCGTCCGACCTGGCGCTGGTGACCGACTGGTACGTGTGGGTGTTCTTCTTCGACGACCACTTCCTGGAGACGTTCAAGCGCACTCAGGACCGGGCCGGCGGCAAGGCGTACCTGGACCGGCTGCCCGCGTTCATGCCGATGGACCCGGCCACACCGATGCCCGAGCCGGCCAACCCGGTCGAGGCGGGCCTGGCCGACCTGTGGCTGCGGACCGTGCCCGCCATGTCGCCGCACTGGCGGGCCCGTTTCGCGGAGAGCACGGAGAACCTGCTCAACGAGTCGCTGTGGGAGCTGTCCAACATCAACATCGGCCGGGTCCCCAACCCGGTGGAGTACATAGAGATGCGCCGCAAGGTCGGCGGCGCCCCCTGGTCGGCGGGGCTCGTCGAGTTCGCGGCCCGCGCCGAGATCCCGGCCGTGATCGCGGGCTCCCGGCCGTTGCTCGTGCTGCGGGACGCCTTCTCGGACGGGGTGCACCTGCGCAACGACCTGTTCTCGTACCAGCGGGAGGTCGAGGACGAGGGCGAGTTGAGCAACGGCGTGCTGGTGCTGGAGACGTTCCTCGGCTGCACCACGCAGGAGGCCGCCGAGGCGGTCAACGATCTGCTCACCTCGCGGCTCCAGCAGTTCGAGCACACGGCGCTCACCGAACTGCCGCCGCTCTTCGCCGAGCACGCCCTCGATCCCGCGTCGGTGGCCGATGTGCTGGCGTACGTCAAGGGGTTGCAGGACTGGCAGGCCGGCGGCCATGAGTGGCACATGCGCTCCAGCCGGTACATGAACGAGGGCACCCGCGAGCGGGCGCCGCTCGGCCTGTCGCCCACCGGACTCGGCCTGTCCGCGACCGGACTCGGCCTGTCCGCCACCGACATCGGACTGACCACACGGCGCGCGGAGACCGCCCGGGTGCGCAACTTCACGCATGTCCCGTTCCGCCGCGTCGGGCCGTCCCGACTCCCGGACTTCTTCATGCCGTTCACGCACCGGCTCAACTCCCACCTGCCGGGCGCGCGGGTCCGCCTGGTGGAGTGGTCGCGGCGGATGGGGCTGCTGTCCGAGGGGGTGTGGGACGAGACGGCGCTGGTCGACTTCGATCTGCCGCTGTGCGCGGCCGGGCTGCACCCGGACGGCTCGCCGGGCGAACTCGACCTCGCCTCGGCCTGGTTGGCCTGGGGCACCTACGGCGACGACTACTATCCGGTCGTCTTCGGCGCCCGCCGGGACCTGGTGGCGGCCAAGGCGTGCACGGAGCGGCTGGCGTTGTTCATGCCCGTCGACGAACCGGGCGCGGTGCCAGCGCCGTTGAACGCGCTGGAACGCGGCCTCGCCGATCTGTGGCAGCGCACCGCGGGGCCGATGTCCGGTCCGGCGCGGCGCTCGTTCCGCGAGGCGGTCGACGCCATGACGGCGAGCTGGCTGTGGGAGCTGACGAACCAGGCGCACAACCGGGTGCCCGATCCCGTCGACTACCTGGAGATGCGGCGCAGCACGTTCGGCTCCGACCTGACGATGAGCCTCGCCCGCATCGGGCACGGGCAGCGGATCCCGGAGGAGATCTACCGCAGCGGGCCGATGCGGTCCCTGGAGAACGCCGCGGCCACCTACGCCTGCCTGCTGAACGACGTCTTCTCCTACCAGAAGGAGGTGGAGTTCGAGGGCGAGTTCCACAACGGGATCGTCGTCGTGCAGACCTTCTTCGACTGCGACTACGCCACCGGCCTGGGCATCGTGCACGACCTGATGACCGAGCGGATGCGCCAGTTCCAGCATGTCGCCGCGAACGAACTGCCCGTGCTGTACGACGACTTCGGGCTGGACGCGGAGGCGAGGAAGATCCTCGACGGCTATGTGCGGGAGCTGGAGAACTGGATGTCGGGGATTCTGGTGTGGCACCGCGACTGCCGCCGTTACCGGGAGGAGGACCTGATCCGCCGCTTCACGCGCCAGTGGCCGCTGAGCCCGCCCACCGGGCTGGGCACGTCGGCGGCGCGGCTGCCGCGGCCGGTCGGCCGCTGAACCGGGGGTGAGGGCGCGTCCCCCGCTTGGCTCCTCCGGGATGGCCGGTCCCGGGACGCGCGACCACGATCGGACGTATCCACGCACCCGGCGCGGAGAAACGGAGTCCGACATGCGCAGACGCGTCCTCACCACCCTGGGGCTCGGCCTGACCGCCCTGCTGACGTCCCTGGCCCTGCCACCGTCCGGTGCCGTCGCCCTGGACGACGACTGGAGATCGTTCCTTCCCGCGAACGCCTTGGTCCCCTTCCAGCTCCAGGACATACGCGCCGCGACGTACACGTACCACGAGCCCGAGGCGGCGACCGCCGCCGGCTACGCGCCGGTCACCGAGTGCGTGCCGAACATGGGCCACCACTACGGGAAGTCGATCGCGGACGGCCAGGACGACCTGGTGGCCGGCGAGCCGAACCTGCTCGTCTACGCCCCCCTGACCGGCGGCGGCCAGGAACTGGTCGCGGTCGAGTACGCGTCCCGCACCCCCGCCACCCTGTTCGGCCGCGCCTTCGACCCACCCCGCGACGGCGTGCCGTACTACACGCTGCACGTATGGGTATGGAAGGTGAACCCCGAGGGCCTGTTCCACGCGACGAACCCCCGCGTCCGCTGCGAGAACTGACGTCCGGCGGGGCGGGCCCTTCGCCGCTCGGCGGCGCGCCCTGCTGCCGGGGAGAAATAGGCCCAAGGTCCGGCCTTGCTATTGGTGCGATCCGCATAAAAGGGGTCCGCACTCCATGTGGCGTAGCGGGAGGGCCGGTGCTCCGGCACGGACAGCCCCGTCAGACAGCCTGCGATGTGGGGATGCAGATGCGGCCCTTGTACCCCGCGGAGGACGTCGCGGCCCTGATGAGTCCTTCGTCGGCGTCGGGCGCCGTTGACTGAATAGTGTACTCCCGGTCAGCCGTCACCGTGGTCGGTGCGGCGTAGGCTATGACGCCGATTGCGCAGCCAAGGCTGAGGGATGCTGCGGCAAGACCTGCTCTGTGCTTCAACGCTGTGCTTCCTCACGTGCGAACCTCGGGAGCGAGAATTCTGGCACACGTCTTCCCCAGCAAAAAAATTGCCTCCCGGGGTGGGGCGGAGAGAACGAGTAGGCGTCCTTGTCGCCCGGTCCGCTTCCGCTTCCGTTTCCGCTGTGAGAACTTCAGATTTCGTTCAGGAGCGTCCGGATGCGTGCCGCTTCCTTATCGTCGAGCGAGACGAGTATGCCGAGCGCCTGGTGCCAGAGGAGACGTGCCTCCTCGCGGTCGCCCTGGCGGAGCCGGACTTCGGCCAGGGCGGCGCCGGCATGCGCTTCCTCGCCCGGCGACCGCAGTTGGCGGGCTGAGCCGAGGGCGGCCTCCAGGTGTGTGGCAGCGCTCTTCAGGTCTCCTGCGGCTGCCTCGGCCTGCCCGAGCCGGCGCAGTGCTTCGGTCTCCTCCCGCGTCGCCCCGATGTCGCGCGCCGCCTCCAGAGCGCTGCGGTACTGGGCGGTGGCGTTGCCGAAATCGCCGAGGGCGTCATACGCCCGTCCGATCCCGATCAGGGCGTTGGCGACGTTCTTGCGGTCGCCGAGTTGGTAAAACGTCTCCAGGGAGTCGATACACACATGCAGTGCGGAGGAGATGTCCGCCGCGTCCTCCGACGACATGAGGATCCCGGCCAGATTTGCCTGGACGATGGCCAGGTCGGAGAGGCTGCCGGTTTCCTTCGCGATGGCGAGTGACTGCTCGTATTCGCCGCGCGCCGCCTCTGTGCGTCCCATGGCGGCGTACAGGTCGCCCAAGTTGTTCTTCGTGCGGCCCAGGAAACGGAGATCTCCCGCCAGTTCGAAGTTTTCTGTCGCGTCCTGGAAATACTTCCGGGCCTCTTCGTAACTTCCTGTGTGGAAGAGCGCGATGGCGATATTGTTCTGGCACCTCGCGCGGTCCCACGGAGTCCCGGAAATGCCGCGCAGCTTCAGGGCGCGACGGTAGAGAGAAAGTGATTCCTCGTTTCTGCCCGCGTGCCAGTTCGTCACCCCGAGCAGGCGCAGGGCCTCCGCCTCCGCGTCGATGTCCCGGATCGAACGCGCGACTCGAACGGCGCGCTCGCACGTTCGCTGGGCTTCCGCGTAGTGCGCCGTGGCCGCGTTCGTATTGCCGAGCGCGAGCAGCGCGAGGCACAGCCCGCGCTGGTTTCCGACCCGCTCCCAGTGCTCGACGGCGTGCCGGTGCATCCGGTCCGTGTCCATCCAGCGGGAGTCGGCGTCGAGGAACTCGGCGAGAAAATGACTCAGCGCCGCGGCCTGCTCCGGGAAGCGCCCGGCGCGCGCCCGGTCTTCCACGGCGAGGAGGTTGGCGCGCTCGGTGGTGAGCCACAGCTTGGCGTCCTCCGGGTCCCGGAACGTCGGCACCGGTGACCGGCTGGAGGGAGCGGGGAGCCGGAGAGGCTGACGTTCGGGAAAGAGGACCCGGTCGGCGCGGGCCGAGGCATCCAGATAGAACTCGATGAGGCGCTCCTGCGCTGCGTCACGCTCTTCCGGGCTCTCCTCGGCGTGCGCCAACGCGTGTGCGTATTCCCCGAGAAGGTCGTGGAAGCGGTAGCGGTGCGGCACCGGCTCCTGGAGGAGGTGGCACCGCAGAAGCGACTCGAGCAGCCGCTCCGTCGGCCCCAGCGGCAGGCCGATCAGCGACGCCGCGGCATGCGGACCGAACTCCCCGCCGGGATGCAGGCCGAGTCTGCGGAAGGCGGTCTGCTGGGCCACCGTGAGCGTCCGGTAGGACAACTCGAAGGCCATCGCGATCTCCGAGTCCCCGTCGCGTATCTCGGGGAGCCGGCCCGAGGCGAGGGAAAGCTGTTCCCGGAGGGTGCCAAGGCTCCAGGACGGGTGAGCGCCGAAGCGGTTCGCCGCCAGTTCGAGTGCCAGGGGCAGATATCCGAGGAGGCGCACAACCGCCGCCAACTCGCGCTCGTCATCCGTCCGCTCTCCTCCGGCGAAGCTTCTGAACAACGCCTTGGCGTCGCCCGGCGGCAGCACGTCCAGCGGGATGGAACGGACGCCCGGCAACCCGGTGAGCCGGCGACGGCTGGTGATGATGAAGAGGGAGCGGGAGTCGGTCGGCAGCAACGGCCGGATCTGGTCCGGGCCGTCCACATCGTCCAGGATGATCACGGCTCGTCGGCTCGACAGGACGCCACGCCCCAGCGCGGCCCGCTCCTCGACGTCCGGGGGGATCGCGTCGGGCGGGATGCCGAGACGGCGGAGGAGGGTGGCGAGCACGGCCCCGGTGCTCACGGGGTGCCCAGCCAGGTCGTGAGCGCGGAGCTCGATGCAGAACTGACCGTCCGGGAACCGGTCGCGCAGTTGGTGGGCGGCGCTGACGGCCAGCGCGGTCTTCCCGACGCCGGCCATACCCGAAATGGCCTCCAGGGCGACCACCGCTCCCTTTCCGCTCGCGGCCTCGGCCGCGGCGCGCAACCTCCTCATCTCGGCCTCCCGCCCGACCAGGGCGATGTGGCGGGGCAGGTTGCTCTGCGGAGCGGGGGACCGTTCGTCGCCGCTGCCGGACGCGGCGGGTACGAGGTCCCGGAGCGGGGCCCGGCTCAGGACATGCTGATGAATACGAGCCAATTCCTCGTCCGGTTCCAGCCCTTCGGTGGCCCGGAGGACTCGGCGCGCCTCGCGGTAGACGCGGAGCGCGTCGGCAGGCCGGCGGTCGCCGTAATAGGCGATCATCAACTGCCCGGCCAACGTCTGGTGGTTCCGGTGCTGCAGGACGAGGCCGGACAGTTCACCGATCAGTTCGGAGAAACGCCCCAGCCGCAGGTCCATGTCGATGCGGGACGAGGTCGCGCCCAGGCGCCACTCCGCGAGGTCGACGCGTGCGGATCCGGCCCACGAGCCCGGCAGTCCGGCCAGCGCCTCGCCCTGCCAGAGACGGTCCGCTCGGCGCAGCAGGGCGCTCCCTCCGACATCGTCCCCGCGGGCTTCGAGCCGTCTGGCCTCTTCCACCATCTGCCGGTACTGATACCAGTCGACCGCCTCGGCGGCCGCCTCGAGCGTGTACGTGTGGGCGTGGCCCGTGATGAGCGGGGCGTCGGAGCCGGTCATGGCCGAGCGCAGCGACTTGCGGATGCGGGACACATAGGTGTGCACGCTAGACCGCGCGGTCTCCGGGGGCCCGTTCTCCCACAGGCGGTCGATAAGGGTGTCGATCGCCACCGGGCGACCGACCACGAGGGCCAGGGATGCCAGGACGAGGCGCTCCTTGTCGGAGCCCAGTCCCATGAGGCGCCCGTGCGTGATCAGTCCGACGGGGCCGAGGATCTGGAACCTCACCAGCGCTCCCCTCGCCGGCGTGATCCGCCATGACGACAGCAATTCTGGCACGGTGACCGTAAATGGGCCAGGTCTCTCTCTCGTATGGCTGATTTTCTGCGCCTCCGATTTCCGGTCGCCTCTTCCGGTCCCCGCGCGGGTAGGGCTTTATGGATGCGGTCAGCATTCACGAGGGCCAGGGATAGCCCGGGTGAAGTGCCGGAGGGGGGCAGGCAGATGCATCGTCAGGGGAACGTGATCGGCGGCTCGGTGAGGATCGGGGGCCCCAGTATCCAGGCGGGGCGGATCGAGGGCGGCATTCACATACATGGTCCGGAACGACAACGACCTCCTGTGCCACGGCAGTTGCTGCGTGTCTCAGGTCACTTCACGGGGCGGGAGCGAGAGTTGGCCGCTCTGAATGAGCTGTGTGAACGTGGCGCCGGGGACAACGCCCCACTGATCGTGGTGACAGGGGCTGCCGGGATCGGTAAGACCACGCTGGTGTCCCGGTGGCTGCGGGACAGAATGGACGACTTTCCCGACGGCCATCTCTATGCGGATCTCCGTGCGCACTCTCCCGAGGGGCCCGCTTTGGCCGATGAGATCCTCGGCCAATTCCTCCGTGCTCTGGGCATTGCGGCAATCCCGGCCGACACCCGGGAGCGCATGACCTTGTGGCGCTCCGTCACCGAGCAGAGAGCCATCGCCATCATGCTCGACAACGTCTCCACGGCGGCTCAGGCGCGTCCGCTGTTGCCCGGTGGGGAGCGTGGTCTCGTCGTGGCGACCAGCCGGTACCGGCTTACCGGGCTGAGCACGGAGGGGGCTCTGTTCCACGAACTCGGTCCGCTGGAGACCGAGGCCGCGGTCGAACTCCTCGCCCGGGGAGTCGGCCGGGAACGCGTCCGCGGTGAGGCCGCGGCGGCCCGCCGGGTCGTTTCGCTGTGCGGTGGGCTTCCGCTGGCCGTATGCCTCGCCTCCGCGCGCCTGGCGTCGCGGCCGCGACAGCCCGTCAAGGCGATGGCCGACGCGCTGGCACAGGAGCAACGGCGGCTGACGGCACTCGCCGTGGAAGGGGAGACCGTGGTACGCGGCGCGCTGGACGATTCGTACTCCGCACTGCCGGCGGACGCCGCCCGCCTGTACCGGAGGATCGGACCGCTGCCCGTGCGGACCTTCGGGGCTCACCTGGTGGCCGCGGCCTGTGCCCTCCCCGTGCACGAGGCCGAACGTCTGCTGGACGTCCTGATCGAGGCGAACCTCGTCGAGGACCTCGGCCCCGACAGCCACCGTTTCCACGACCTCGTCCGACTCCACGCCGCCGAGCGCGGGGCGGCGGAGGACGACGCGGCGACCCGTTCGGAGACGCTGCGGCGGGTGGCGGACTGGTGCCTGGCGACCACCTCCGCGGCGCAGAAGATGCTGACGCCGGCCCAGGCGACGATGCCGCGCACGTACGCCCATCCGCCCGAGGAGCCGTACGTCTTCGCCGAGGAGGCCGATGCCCTGGCGTGGCTGGAGAGCCGGAGGTCGGACCTGCTGGCGATGGCCCGCGCCGCGTCGGCCGAGGGCTGGCACGACACGGCGTGGATGCTGGTGGATGCCATGTGGCCCCTGTTCCTGCGCCTGCGCCACTACGACCTGTGGATCGAGGCGCACGAACTCGGCCTGGCCGCCGCCCGGGAGGCGGGGAACGGGCCGGCCGAGCGGCAGATGCTCAACTCCGGCGCCATCGGGCTGAGCGCGGCGCGGCGGCTGGACGACGCCATCGACTGGTACACCGCTTCGCTGAGTGCGGCGCGGGAAGCCGGTGACGCGCGGGACGAGGGGCAGGCGCTGCTCGGCCTCGGCGCCTGCCATCGGGACGCGGGGCGGCTGACCGCGGCGTCACCACACCTGACGCGGGCGATCGCCGTCTGGAAGGACGTCGGCTATCTCCGCGGAGCCGCGCTCGCCCGCATCGTGCTGGGGGAGATCGCCGTGGCCGCCGGGGATCCCCCGCGGGCCCTGGAGTGTTTCACCGAGGCCCGCGAGGAACTGACCTCCCTGGGCGAGACCTACGAGGCGGCGCGCGCGTCCGCGTTCCGCGGGCACACCCGGGCGATCGGAGGCGACCACGAGGGAGGGCGCGCGGATCTGGAGGAGGCGCTGGCCGTGTTCGAGGCGGCGGGGGCGTCCCACTGGCAGGCGCGCACCCTGGAAATGCTGGGGGACAGCGCGCTCCGCCGGCGGGACGCCGTTGCCGCACGTGGCTATTTCGAGCGGTCCCTTGCCTTGTTCACCTCCTACAGCCCTGTGGACGCGAGCCGAGTGCGAGCACTGCTGGACAGGCCGGAAGCGGACTGAGCGACTTCAGCTCCGACAGGACCTGCCCCGCCGCCAGCCACCCGTGCAGGCAGGACGCGACCAGAGCACTGCCCGGGAGCCGCGGCGCGCCGCCCGGGCCCGCGGGCAGGACGTGGGTCATTCCGCCGTGTTCCGCCGCCGCCCATCCTCCCCCGATGAGCGGCAGCACCGCGAGCCTGCAGCCGGGACGGCATTCCAGCACCGTCTCCAGCCAGCGGGTCGCCCGGGGCAGGGAGCGGGGACTGCTGCTGTGCAGCACATCGGCACAGGCCAGCCGGCGTTCGTCCCCGCAGGTGTCGGCGTCCACCGCGAGATGCTCGTCGACGGGACGGGGCAGCGGCGCGCAGCAGTTCCCCGCGGTGCCGGGCGCCCCGTCACCGTTCCAGGACATCACGGTGAACCGGCCGGTGCGGGCGATGGCGAGCAGGCCGGGTGCCGGGAGTGCGCGGACGTGGTCCTGGGCCCTCTCGACACTCACGTGACGACGCCCGGGTTCTGTCCACAGGGTGTCGGCACGGGCGACCTCGGTCATGCCAGGGTCTCCCTTCGTATCCAGGCGTCCAGCGGCGCCGGTGACGGAAGTTGATGGGTGGGTGCCGGGTACGCGGGGCGGCCGAGCCCCAGGACCCGGTAGAGCAGACGCCTCATGTTCTCGTTGAAGCGACCGGGTTCGGAGGTGATCCGGGAAGCGATGGCGTCGTAATCCTGACGCCGGTACTCCGCTTCGGCGTAAAGGAGTTGTTCGCGCAGTGGATGGGTCGGCAAGAGAGCCGGGGCGGTCAGCGCGAGGGTGGCCGCCGGCGACTCGGGGTTGATCTCCTGGCCTGGCGAGGAGTCCAGCAGGATCGGGGCCGTCGTCAGCGTTCCGTACAGGGTCACCGAGCCGTGATCGCCGATGATCCAGTCGGCGGCGATCAGCACGGTGCGCCAGTCGGCCTCCGGAGGCAGCACCGCGATACCGCGTTCGGCGCACTGCGCGAGCCAGGACCGCATCTGCCATGCCCCGTAGCGGGACCACACGTTGGGATGGACGAGGAGGGCGACGCGCAGGGCGTCGTCGGCGCACTCCGCCAGCAGTCGGGGCAGCAGTGCCTCGATCTTCCCGAACGACGACAGCGGACCCCAGGTCGAGACCGCGGCGACCAGTTTCTGTCCCTTCCGCAGGCCGAGGGCGTCCCGGTACCGCTCCCGCAGCGTCAGGCTCGCGACGATGCGGTCGTGGACGGGGTCGCCGACGACCTCGGCCCTCGGGGCGGCCTCCGGGCACGACCGCGCGAGCTGGGCCATGTCGTCGCGGTGCGGCAGGACGACGGCGGCCGGGAGCCCGTGGTCCCCGAGGACGATGTCCTCCCTGGTGAGTCCGGGGACGCGCAGGTCGGGGGTGCCGGTCAGGCGCTTCAGGTAATTGGCGCCGTGCGGAACGGTGATCACGGGGGCCCGTACCTTCTCCATGTCCCGCGGGCCTGCCGCGAGGGCCATGTCGAAGGAGGTGCGCAGGACTTCGTCCCACGGCATGACGGAGCCGCCCAGGCTGTGGAGGAAGCGCGTGACACCCTCCCCGAACTCGTGGGGCGGTGCCGCGAAGTGCACGTGGAGCCGCAAGTCGGACTCCAGGAGGCGGATGACGTCCCGCAGCCGTTTCCCGTAGGCGACGGTGTGGACAACGGCCAGGATGTTCTTGTGGCCGCTGCGTGTGTGCCAGTGCCGGGAGGCGTCGTCGCGCTCCCGTTCCGGCAGGCCGATGGCCGGCATGAGTACATCTCCCACGTTCGCTCGGAATGAGTTGATGTCCCGTCCCGGGACGTCCGCCTGCGCGGAACGCCCGGGCGCGGATGCGTGGGTGATGCCCTGACGGCTGGACGAAAGGCTTGCCGGAGACTTGCGGAAACCTTGCGCACCTCTGGAAGGGGCACGGCCCGTACAACCGGGACGCTGCCGGAGGAGTCGCCCGCGGCCGGACCTGCCGACCGGATGCGGCGAACGGACGCGGCCGTTGTCGAACCGCGCACCCAAGTCGACCATCCAGCGCTATGGTTCGCACACACAGTGTGAAAGTGTGATGGGTCTCACCACATGCCTTGGGGGGCGTATGCACGAGATGGTCAAGGGCGCCAACGTCGGTCTGGCCGCCCTGAGTGAGAACGCCGGCTCGGTGCTGGTCCGCCTGACCTGGAGCAGTGAGGAGGGCGACGGCGACGCGGACGTCTCCGTGCTGCTCCTGAACGCCGACGGCAAGGTGCGCAGCGACGCCGACTTCTTCTTCTACAACAACCCGTCGGCCGCCGACGGCAGTGTGCAGCTGCTGGGGAAGGCGCCGACCGATGACGGCAACGAGGACCGCATCAGCCTCGACCTGACGGCCATGCCCCCGGACGTCGGGCGGATCGCCGTCGCGGCGAGCCGGTACGGGGGCGCCCGGTTCGGTGATCTGAACGACCTGCGCCTGACCCTCTTCGACCGCACCGGTGAGGGAATGCTCGGCTTCAGTATCGACGACGTGGGGCCGGAGAGTGCCTTCGTCTTCGGCGAGTTCTACCTGCGAGCGGGGCAATGGCGGTTCCGGGCCGTGGGGCAGGGCTACGAAAGCGGACTCGCGGGCCTGGCCACGGACTTCGGCATCGACATCGATGACGCGGACGAGGAGGAGGCCGGTGGCGCCGTGGGCGCGATCGGCGAGGAAGCAGCCGCCGACGAGACGGCACCGCCGGTGCCGCGCGAGGCCCTTCCCGAACCGCCGGTCCACGTGACCGGGCCGACTCCCCCCGCCGACCCGGCCGTTCCCGCCCGGCGGCCCCGTACCGCGAGGAAGAAGGTGACCCTGCCCAAGGTCGCCAGGAAGTCGCTCGCCGAGAACGACTCCTGGCGGTCGGCCCGGCTCTTCCCCGCCTCCTCGCTCAAGAGCGACCGGGAGCGCGAGTCACGGGCGACATCGGTCCTGCTGTCGGTCATGGCGCAGGTCCCGGAGTTCGGCCGTCGGCTCACCGCCGCGTTCGGCGCCCCGGCGGGCCGGATGGAGACCTACACGGAAGTCGCCCTGCCGCACGGGGACACGCCCCGACGGCCGGACGGCGTGATCCGTGTGGAACGGGCCGGGAAGCTGTGGACCGCCCTGGTGGAGACCAAGACCAACGGCAACGCCCTCAGGCCCGAACAGGTCCAGGACTACGTCGACATCGCCGCCCGGCGCGCGTACGAGGCCGTGATCACGCTCTCGAACGATGTCGCCCTGGACGGCAGGCCCCTGGTGGAGATCAAGATCGACGGCCGGCGCAAGCACAAGGTCTCGCTCTGGCACCTGTCGTGGGCCGAGGTGACGCACCAGGCGCAGATGCTGATCCGCCACGAGGGGGTCGGCAACGCCGCCCACGCGTGGCTCCTCCAGGAACTGCTCCACTACCTCCAGCACGACAACTCCGGCTGCCACGGCTTCCAGAACATGGGCCCCTCCTGGGTGCCGGTGCGCAAGGCCCTCGACGAGGAGACCCTGTGTCAGGGCGATCAGCGCGCCGTCGACGTCGTCGAGAGCTGGGAACGGCTGATCCGCCAGGTCTGTCTGCGGCTGGGCGGCGAACTCGGCCAGAAGGTCCTGCCGGTGCAGAGGGGCCGGCGCACCGCCGACCCCCACACGCGCCGCGTCGCCGCGGCCGACAGGCTGTGTGCCGACGGGCGACTGAGCGCCGAACTGCGCGTGGAGGGAACGCCCGGCGTCCTCGCGCTGACCGCCGACCTCCGCACCGGCAAGCTGCGGACGTCGATCGATGTGCCCGCCCCGGAGCAGGGCTACCCGCTCTCCTGGGCCAAGCGCCTCATCCGGCAGTTGGCCGAGGCGCCGGCGGACGTGCACGTCGAGACCCTGCTGGACGGGCAGGCCGGAGGCCCGCGCGGGACCCTCGAACGGCTGCGGCCCGAGCCGGCCGATCTCCTGCCCAAGGGCACCGCTCAGATCACCGGCTTCCGGCTGTCCCTGTTCAAGAGCATGGGCAACACCCGGGGCAACGCCGAGTCCAGCTTCATCCGCAGCATCGACGAGGCCGTGGACCGCTTCTGCGCCGGTGTCGTCGCCCCGCCCCAGCAACCGCGCGACACGCCGCCGCACATCGGGCCACGCCCCGGTCCCGACGGCGTCCCCCAC
>NZ_JBPQTQ010000087.1:0-26100 GCF_051386415.1 Streptomyces sp. URMC 129 | reverse complement strand
AACCTGACCGACCCGCCCGTCTCGGGTCAGGCGCGGGGCGTGACCTTCGTCAGCCCGTTGATGACCCGGTCCACGGCGTCGCCGCCGCGCGGGTCGGTCAGGTTCGCCAGCAGCTTCAGCAGGAACCGCATGGCGCCCGGGTGGTTCAGCCCCCGCTGGGTGGCCAGCCGCATGATCTTCGGCTGGCTGATCAGGTGCGCGAAGGCCCGGCCCAGCGTGTAGTAGCCGCCGTAGGTCTCCTTCAGCACCCGCGGATACCGCTGGAGGGCCTGCTCGCGCTGTGCCGGTGTCCGCCGGATCAGCGCGCCGCTGATCACGTCGGCCGCGATCCGGCCCGACTCCATGGCGTACGCGATGCCCTCGCCGTTGAACGGGTTCACCATCCCGCCCGCGTCGCCCACCAGCAGCAGGCCGCGCGCGTAGTGCGGCTGCCGGTTGAAGGCCATCGGCAGCGCGGCACCCCGTATCGGCGCGGTCATGGTGTCCGGCGTGAAGCCGTACTCGGCCGGCATGCCCGCGGTCCACGCGCGCAGCACCTCGCGCCAGTCGGGTTCCTTGCCGGGAGACGAGGCCCTGCCCGAGGAGGACGGCTTGATGGCGCCGAGCCCGACGTTGGCCGTGCCGTCGCCCATCCCGAAGATCCAGCCGTAGCCGGGCAGCAGCCGCTCCTGCCCGTCGCGCCGGTCGTGCAGCTCGAACCAGCTCTCCAGGTAGTCGTCGTCGGAGCGGGCGCTGGTGAAGTAGGTGCGGACGGCCACCGCCATGGGCCGCCGGGCGTCGCGGTGCAGGCCCATCGCCAGGGACAGCCGCGACGAGTTCCCGTCGGCGGCCACCACCAGCGGCGCGCGGAACGTCACCCGCCGCTTGTCCTCCCCGAGGTGGGCCTCGACGCCGGTGATCCGCCCGGTCCGGTCGTCGCGCACCGGCCCCGACACGTTGCACCGCTCGAAGAGCCGCGCGCCCGCCTTCTCGGCCGCCCGCGCCAGCCGCTCGTCGAAGTCGTCGCGGCGGCGGACCAGCCCGAAGTCCGGGTACGAGGCCAGGTCGGGCCAGTCGAGCAGCATCTGCCGGCCACCGCTGATGACGCGCAGCCCGCGGTTGCGCAGCCAGCCCGCCTCCTCGGAGATGTCGATCCCCATCGCGATCAGCTCCTTGACCGCGCGGGGCGTGAGCCCGTCGCCGCAGACCTTCTCCCGGGGGAAGGCCGTCTTCTCCAGCAGGAGCACGTCGAGGCCGGTGCGGGCGAGGTGGTAGGCGGTGGCGGAGCCCGCCGGCCCGGCCCCGACGACGATGACGTCGGCGGCGGTCTGATCGGCAGCGGTCGGATCGACGGCGGTCTCGGCCACGGGGGGTTCTCCCATCGGGTAAGGGTGCGGGGGGCGGGGAATCGGTCAGGAGTCTAGGGGCCGGGCGGACTTGACGGCCCGGTGGAGGGCCACGATGCCGCCCGAGAGGTTCCGCCAGGCGGGCCGGTGCCAGCCGGCCGCCGCGATCCGGGCGGCGAGCGCGGGCTGGTCGGGCCAGGCGCGGATCGACTCGGCCAGGTAGACGTACGCCTCGGGGTTGCTGGAGACGCGGGTGGCGACCGCCGGCAGCGCCCGCATCAGGTACTCGGTGTAGGCGGTGCGGAACGGCGCCCACGTCGGATGGCTGAACTCGCAGACCACCAGCCGCCCGCCGGGCGCGGTGACGCGCAGCATCTCGCGCAGCGCGGCGCCGGTGTCCGCCACGTTCCGCAGCCCGAAGGAGATGGTGACGGCGTCGAAGACCCCGTCGGCGAACGGCAGCCGCGTGGCGTCCCCGGCGGTGAACGGCATCCAGGGGGTGCGCCGCTTGCCCTCCCGCAGCATGCCGAGGCTGAAGTCGCACGGCACCGTGAACGCCCCGGCCGCGGCGAACGGCTCGGAGGAGGTGCCGGTGCCCGCCGCGAGGTCGAGCACCCGCTCCCCCGGCCGGGCGTCCACCGCCCGGGCCACCTCCTTGCGCCACCGCCGGTTCTGCCCGAGGGCGAGCACGTCGTTGGTGAGGTCGTAGCGGGCCGCGACGGCGTCGAACATCGCGGCTACGTCTCGGGGCTTCTTGTCCAGGGAGGCACGCGTCACAGGGTCATTCTCACCGATGCCCGGCTACTCCGTTCGTGGGACTTGCCCGATACGGAGGTGATCGGCGCGCGAGGGGGCCACTACGGTGCGTGGCATGACGCACCGATCCCAGCCCTCCCGTGTCCTGTGCCTCGCCGGACTGACCACCGGAGCCCTTCTCGCCTCCGCGGGCGGGGCGTCGGCGGAGATCCTGCCGGACGACCTCGGCGGCGGGACGCTGCCGGTGGTGGCCGACACGGTGAACGGGGTGACGGCGACGACGGCGGGCTCGCTGATGGCCGCCGTCGATCCGGCCCTCGATCTCCAGCTCGACCCGCTGGCCAACACCACGACCGACCCGTTGTCGAACTCGGCGGGCACCCAGGTGGCCGACTTCCCCGGCCTCAGCACCGCCATGGTCACCGGCCCGATCACGGACGGCGCCTCCGCCCGCTCGCTCCCCGGCGACGTGCTGACGCGGCTGCTCGGCGGCCTGCCGGTGTCGCTGACGCCGCCCGTCACCGGGTGACGGCGTCGTCCCAGCCGACGCCGTGCAGGCGGTTGACGTGGCTGCGGAAGAGCATGAGCACCGCCGCCGCGACCCGCGGGTCCCACCAGTCGGCGCGCACCTCCAGTGAGTCGAAGCGCTGTTCGCTGCCCGGCGAGGTGAGGTAGTCGAGCACCACCTCGCCGTCGACCCGCAGCCGGGTCCGGCGCGGTGACATCACCCCCTCGAACTGGAGGAAGGTGAGGAAGACGAGCGCCGAGCTGAACGGCAGCAGGAGCCACCACACGACCCACCACACCAGCCGCCCCTTGCGCCCCACCGCCGGCGCCGGGCGGCCGGTCTGCCACACGGACCACCGCACCCGCCGCCCCCAGCCGGCCGGCCTGCGGGTGACCACGGCCAGCCGTTCGCCGTTCGCCCCGAGCACCTCGTAGCGCGCCTGGCGGCGCCGGGCGGCGGACGTGGTCACCACCCGGGCCAGCACCTGCCGCCGGTCGGCGTCCGCCCACAGCACGAAGCGCCGCACGCCGCGCCCGCGCGCCCTGAGGTAGTCGTCCAGCGTCCCGCCCGCCAGGTCCCGTTCGGGGCGGCCGACGACGCGCCACTCACCCCGGCCGACGCGCCGCGCCCCGCGCGCCCTGACCTCGCGGGCGACGGCCCCGGGCAGTCCGAGGTCGGCATGAGGCCGCAGATCCGGCCCGCCGGGCTCGTGCAGCCAGAGAATGGTCCTCACGGTCCTCACAAGCCCCGGACCCTACCGAAACGGTCACTCCTCCCGTTCCGCCTCCCGCTCGGCGATCACGCGCTCGTACGCCTCGACCTCGTCGAGCGTCGCGGCGTCCCAGATGTCCGTGACCAGTTGGCGGGCCGCCGCTTCGTCGATGCCGTCCGCCGCCATCTCGACGAGCCGCTTGGTCCAGCTCTCGATGAGTTCACCCATACCGCCATTGCACCGCGAACCGGGCCGCTCAGCGACTTCTCGGCGGCTTTCCGGCTGCCCGCGCGGGGTGCGCAAGGATGCGGGGCACGGGTGTGCGGAGCGTGCGGCTGCGACCGCTGCCGGAGCGGCCCGGCACGGTGGAGGCGGGGCCGTGAATCGGCCGGGCGTGGCGCGGCGCGGCGGGTCGCCGCCTCCCCCGGCGTGCGGACGGTGGAGGAAGACGGCGAGGTCAGGGCGCGGGTGACGCCGGCGCGGTCTTGATCCGGGGGTGACTCCTTGGCTACCTTGACGCCTTCCGTCCCGCCCCCGTCCCGCGTGAAGCATGGGAGGACCCGCCTACGTGAAGCGCGCCATCGAGGAGGCTCGAAGACTCGCCCGGGACGGACAGGACTTCACCGAGGTGATCGCGGCACTCCGGGAGCTGGACGGGTTCCAGCTCACGCCGTTCAACCTGCTGGTGATCCTCCGGCAGGGCCTGGGCATCACCTTCCTGGAGTCGCCCGAGCTGCTGCGCTTATTCGACGTGGAGCTCCGGCCCGTGGCACCGGCCGCGGAGATCAACCGGGCGGCCAACCCGTTCCTGGTGCGGTACCGGGCGAGGGACTTCCTCATGGCGACCGAGGACCCGGGCATGCAGCGGTACTTCGGGGACATCGCGCGCTTCATGGTCGCGGAGTTCGGCATCACCTACGCGGAGGCCGTGGCGCGGGTCAACGAGGCATTCAAGGACCAGGAGTTCGGCGCGTATCCGGACATCATGTGCCACGAGCTGCCGGAGTACTGGGCGTACGGCCTCTACTACGGCACGGTCCGGTACTGGGACGAGTACGCCGACCGCTCGTCGTGGAACGCGCGGCCGGCGCCCGACAAGGACTCGGTCTGCTGGACGCTCTGAGGGGCGTGGCGTCAACATGGCGCCCACCGATTCATCCTCGGGGGATCCCTGAGCGGCGGGAACCGGACAGGTCACCCGCCCCACGGACCACTTCCGTACCCGGCGCGCCACGGTCCCGCCGCGGAAGGGCACGGTACCGACGCGCCGCCTCCCGGCCCGCCACGAAACCCCACCCAGCAGATTGTCCGAAGATCATCTGAACCTTCTTCCCGCTGCCCTCGCGCCCGCGCTCTGATACTCGCCAGCGATGTGGAGGGCAGACGCCATGGAGCAGGCCGCACCGACCACCTATACGACCGTGCGGGACGGGATCTTCCACCCGCCGCCGCACATCAGGGAGTTGCGCGCGCACGCGCCGCTCGCCCGGATGACGTTCGCCGACGGGCACCTCGGCTGGCTGGCCACCGGCTATGCCGTCTCCCGGGCCGTCCTCGCCGATCCCCGCTTCAGCGCGCGCGGCGAGCTGAAGCACCCGCCGGTGCCGCGCGTCGGGGAGCTGGAGCAGTCCCCCAGCGCGCCGCCCGGGATCTTCATCCAGCACGACAACCCCGAACACCAGCGCTACCGCCGCCTGCTCGTCGGCCAGTTCACCGTCCGCCGGATGCGGCTGCTCACCGACTGGATCGAGAAGGTGACCGAGGCCCACCTCGACGACATGGAGGAACTCGGCCCGCCCGCCGACCTCTTCGAGCACTTCGCGCTGCCGCTGCCGTCCCTGGTGATCAGCGAGATGCTGGGGGTGCCCTACGCCGACCGGGAGCGCTTCCAGCACGACACCGCCGTGTGGAGCAGCTTCAGCTCCGACCTGGAGGAGCTGGCCAAGGCGTTCGGCGGCCTGACCATGTACCTGCACGACCTGGTGGTCCGCAAGCGGTCCGCGCCGGAGGACGACATCCTCAGCGGCCTGATGGCGGCCGACCCGGAGCTCACCGACGAGGAACTGACCTCGATCGCCTACCTGCTGCTGGTCGCCGGCCACGAGACGACCGCCAACCAGCTCGCGCTGGGCGTCCTGGCGCTGCTGACCAACCCCGGCCAGCTCGCCGCCCTGCGCGCCGACCCGTCCCTGACGGACAACGCCGTGGAGGAGCTGCTGCGCTACCTCAGCATCGTCCACCACGGCCCCACCCGGGCCGCGCTGGAGGACGTCGAGGTGGACGGGCACACGATCAGGAAGGGCGAGGTCGTGATGGTCTCGCTGACCGCCGCCAACCGCGACCCCGAGCGGTTCGACGACCCCGAGCTGCTGGACATCACCCGCTCCGCCACCTCCCACCTCGGGTTCGGGCACGGCGCCCACCAGTGCCTCGGGCAGCAGCTCGCCCGCATCGAGCTGCGCGTCGGGCTGACCGCGCTGCTGCGGCGCTTCCCCGGCCTGCGCCTGGCCGTGCCGCCCGAGGAGATCAGGCTCCGGCACGACATGCAGGTGTACGGCGTCTACGAGCTGCCGGTCGCCTGGTAGGCGCGCGATGAGGATCGAGGTCGACACGGCCCGCTGCTGCGGGGCGGGCATGTGCGCGCTGACGGTTCCCGAGGTGTTCGACCAGAGCGAGGACGAGGGCACGGTCGTGCTCCTCGCGCCCCGCCCGCCGGCCGCCCTGCACGCCGCCGTCCGCCGGGCGGCGCACCTCTGCCCCTGCCGGACGATCACCGTCACCGAGGACGGCAGCGGCTGACGGCGCGCCGCCCACCGCCCCGGCGCGGGCCGGGCCTCCCGGCTCAGCTCGCGCCGACGACCTTCAGCTCCGGGTGGGCCGTGCCGCCGTCGATCGCCGTCGAGGACAGGTGCGACACCACGCGGTCGTCCACCGGGTCGTTCGCCGGGTCGTCGTGGACTACCAGGTGTTCGTAGGTGGTGGTGCGCTGGGCGGGGACCCGGTCGGCGGCGCGGATCAGGTGGAGCAGCTCCATCCGGTTCGACCGGTGCCGGGCGCCCGCCGAGGAGACCACGTTCTCCTCCAGCATCACCGAGCCCAGGTCGTCGGCGCCGTAGTGCAGCGAGAGCTGGCCGACCTCCTTGCCCGTGGTCAGCCAGGAGCCCTGGATGTGGGCGACGTTGTCGAGGAAGAGGCGGGCGATGGCGATCATCCGCAGGTACTCGAAGAGCGTCGCCTGCGTCCGGCCCTTCAGGTGGTTGTTGTGGGGCTGGTAGGTGTAGGGGATGAACGCCCGGAAGCCGCCGGTGCGGTCCTGCACGTCGCGGATCATCCGCAGGTGCTCGATCCGCTCCGCGTTGGTCTCGCCGGTCCCCATCAGCATGGTGGAGGTGGACTCCACGCCCAGCCGGTGGGCGGTCTCCATGATCTCCAGCCACCGCTCGCCCGACTCCTTCAGCGGCGCGATCGCCTGCCGCGGCCGGGCGGGCAGCAGCTCGGCGCCCGCCCCGGCGAACGAGTCCAGCCCGGCGGCGTGGATGCGGCGGATGGCCTCCTCGGCGGTGACGCCCGAGATGCGGGCCATGTGCTCGACCTCGGACGCGCCGAGGGAGTGGATCACCAGCTCGGGGAACCGCTCCTTGATCGCGGAGAAGTGCCGCTCGTAGTACTCGACACCGAAGTCCGGGTGGTGGCCGCCCTGGAACATGATCTGGGTGCCGCCCAGCGCCACGGTCTCCTCGCAGCGCCGCAGGATGTCGTCCAGATCCCTGGTCCACGCCTGCTCGCTCTTGGGCGCGGCGTAGAAGGCGCAGAACTTGCAGGCCGTCACGCAGGCGTTGGTGTAGTTGATGTTGCGCTCGATGATGTACGTGGCGATGTGCTCGGTCCCCGCGTACCGCCGGCGGCGCACCGCGTCGGCGGCCCGTCCCAGCGCGTGCAGCGGCGCGAAGCGGTACAGCTCGAGCGCCTCCTCCGGACTGATCCGGCCGCCCCCGGCGGCACGGTCGAGCACGGTCCGCAGCTCGGCGCTCTGGCCCATCGGGCATCCCTTCGACGCGGTCGCAACGACCGTCCCAGCGTACGCCAGCGCCGCGTGCGCGGTCCGGGCGCCTCAGGTGCGGCGCAGCGACCCCTCCAGATTGCCGCCGGGCTGACGGCTCAGGTACGACATCGCGCCGGAGTCGTCGAGGGTCAGGACAACTTCGAAGGGCTCCTGGATGCAGAAGCTGCCGTTGGAGGAGGCCGCCTGGTCGACCAGCCCGTCGAACGTCACCTCGTTCTCCCCGACCTCCTTCAGGGTCAGGTCGTCCACGCAGGTCGACAGGGCCAGCGCATCCGAGGAGGTCACGGTCCCGATCCGGTCGCCGACCCGGCCCTCTTCCAGGGTGATCGCGACGGGGCCACCGGGCAGGCCCAGCACCGTCAGCTCCCCCTCCCACTCACCCACGAACGCGGCGGGCAGCGCGTCGCCGTCGCCCCCGTCGTCGCTCCCGCCGTTCGTGCCGCCCGTGCCGCCCGGATCCGCCGAGCCACCGGAGCCGTCGGAGCCGTCGAGCAGGCCCGTCCCGTAGAGCGCCCCGCCGAGGAGCAGCGCGACGCCCAGCGCCACGGCCGGGACGACGAGCCTGGCCCGCCCCCGGCGCGGCGGCACGGCCCCGGTGGTGCCTCCCGGAGGGCCGGGGATCTCCGGGAGGGAGGTCTGGGTCGGAGGCCCGAAGGCCCCGAGCGGCGGGGTGGGCACCGGCGGGGCGGGCGCGGCGTACGGGGCCGCGGGCGCCTCCTCCAGGTTCAGCAGCTCGACCGCGCGGCGGCTGACGTCCTCGACCACCTGCTGCGGCAGCCAGCCGGGCCCTATCAGCCCCGCCGCGCCGCCCTCCCCCGCGCAGCCGGCGGCCACGTCCTTCAGCGCGGGCCGCGCGTCCGGGTCCTTCGCCAGGCAGGAGGCGATCAGGTCGCGCAGCTCGCCGGGCACCGCGGCGAGGTCCGGCTCCTCGTGGACGACCTGGTACAGCAGGTGGGCCGCGCTCTCGCCGCCGAACGGCGGCCGGCCCGCGGCGGCGAACGCCAGCACCGCGCCGAAGGAGAACACGTCCGCGGCCGGGCCGAGCTGGCGGCCCATCACCTGCTCGGGCGACATGTAGCCGGGCGAGCCGACCGTCGCCCCGGTGGCCGTCAGCTGGGCCGTGGCGTCGCTGGCACGGGCGATGCCGAAGTCGATCAGCCGCGGGCCCTCCAGGGCGAGGAGCACGTTGGACGGTTTGACGTCCCGGTGCACCAGCCCGCGCTCGTGGACGGCGGCCAGCGTCTCGGCCAGGCCGGCGGCCAGTGCAAGGACCGTGCGCTGGGGCAGGGCGCCGTGGGCGGTCACGGCGCGCTGCAGGTCGGGGCCCGCGACGTAGCCGGTGGCGACCCAGGGGATCCCGGCGGCCGGGTCGGCGTCGAGGACGGGCGCGGTCCACGCGCCGCCGACGAGCCGGGCGGCGGCCACCTCCCGGGCGAACCGGGCGCGGAAGCGTTCGTCGGCGGCGAAGTGGGGGTGCACGACCTTGACCGCGACCGTCCGGCCGCCCCCGCTGCGCCCCAGGTAGACCCGGCCCATGCCGCCCTGGCCGAGTCGGCGCAGGATCCGGTACGCGCCTATGGTGCGCGGGTCGCCGTCCTGGAGCGGCTCCATCGTCACGCCTCCCGTCTGTCGAGCAGTTCGATCCGGGCGGCGCCCGTCTCGGGCAGCCCGGTGCGGCGTGCGAACTCGGTGATCCCCTCCATCTGTCGGGGGCCGAGGCTGAAGTCGAGGGTGGTGAAATACCGTTCGAGCACGCCGGCGTCGAAATCCTCCCAGCGCGCGGCCTGTTCGGCCACCTTCTGCACCTCGGCCAGGGACAGGTCGCGGGACGCCAGGAAGGCGCGGTGCACCTCGCGCACCATCGCCGGCTCGCGGCGCAGGTAGTCCCGGCGGACGGCCCAGACGGCGAAGACGAACGGCAGCCCGGTCCACTCGTGCCACATCCGCCCCAGGTCGTGGACGTCGAGGCCGAGCCGCGGGGCGTCGTGCAGGGAGGCGCGCAGGGCGGCGTCGCCGATGAGGACGGCCGCCTCGGCCTCCTGCATCATCAGGCCGAGGTCGGGCGGGCAGGTGTAGTAGGCGGGCCG
Organism: Streptomyces sp. URMC 129; assembly: GCF_051386415.1. Lineage (NCBI taxonomy): Bacteria > Bacillati > Actinomycetota > Actinomycetes > Kitasatosporales > Streptomycetaceae > Streptomyces > Streptomyces sp. URMC 129. The sequence continues at coordinate 16,649 of NZ_JBPQTQ010000087.1, read as the reverse complement.
GACGCCCCAGCGCTCGTCGAGCAGCAGCCGGGCCAGCCGCACGGAGGTGCGGGACGTGGAGCCGAGGGCGACACGCGCCCCGTCCAGGCGCTCCAGCGGGGTCTGCGCCACGATGACGCACGACATGACCGGGCCGTCGCAGCCGACGGCGATGTCGGGAAGGGCCACGAGTTCATCGGTATGGCGGAGGAATTCCACCAGGGAGACCGGACCCATATCGAGCTGGCCGTTCACCAGGAGTTCGCCCAGCTTTTCCGGGGTGTCCTTCGTCAGCTCCAGATCCAGCAGGCTCCCCGTCCGGGCGAGACCCCAGTACAGGGGAAGGCAGTTCAGGAACTGGATGTGGCCGACACGAGGACGGATCCGGGGGTGTGTAGTCACCCTTGGGAGGGTACGCCTCAGGTCGTGCGAGCCGACGGTCAGGGACAGGTCCATCCCACGGGTGATCTCTGCCCTTCCGGCCGTGCACGCCGCGTGCTAGGATCGAGGAGAGTTGCAGTTTGGTTTCCCTTGCAGTACGAGCCTGCGGAGCATGTGACCGCGGGCTTTCGTCGTTTTCAGGCTTCAATGAAGGTTCTGGAGCAGGGCGACCCTTTTAGGCCCAGGGAGGGCTTATACATGGCTACCGGAACCGTCAAGTGGTTCAACGCCGAGAAGGGCTTTGGCTTCATCGCCCAGGATGGCGGCGGCCCTGATGTCTTCGTCCACTATTCCGCGATCAACGCCAATGGTTTCCGCTCTCTCGAGGAGAGCCAGACCGTGACGTTCGACGTTACCCAGGGCCCGAAGGGTCCGCAGGCGGAGAACGTCACCGTCGTCTGAGGCCAGGCCCCACGGGGCCGCCGGTCTCGGCGTTGTACCACTAAGGAGCCCCCGCTGCCGCGGGGGCTCCTGCCTTTTCGTGGTCCTTTTCGGCGCGCCCTTCCCCGCCCCTTCTTTCCATACCGCTGTCCCGGTGCCGCGGCCCCCTCGTCAGCGCTCGACCACTCCCTTGCGGTAGAGCTGATTGACCTCGGTCGCGTAGTCCCGCAGCACGGCGGCCCGGCGCAGCTTCATCGACGGCGTGAGGTGGCCGGAGTCCATCGTGAAATCGCGGGGCAGCACCTTGAAGCGGCGGATCGACTCGGGGGTGGAGACGAAGCTGTTCGCATCGTCTATGGCCCGCTGGAGGTGGCGCAGCAGCTCGGGGTCGGTGATGAGCTTGCTCATCGGGACCCGCTTGCGGCCGGTGATCTGCTGCCAGTGGGCGAGGCCGTCGGAGTCCAGGGTGATCAGGGCGGTGAGGTAGGGGCGGTCGTCGCCGACCACCATGCACTGGCTGACCAGCGGGTGGGCGCGCAGCGCGTCCTCCAGCGGGGCGGGGGCGACGTTCTTGCCGTTGGAGGTGACGATCAGGTCCTTCTTGCGGCCGGTGATCGTCAGGTAGCCGTCCTGGTCCATGGAGCCGATGTCCCCGGTCGCGAGCCAGCCGTCGGGGTCGGTCGCGGGAACGACCTCGCGGCGCTCGGAGTCCCAGTACCCGCTGAAGACCTGCGGGCCGCGCACCAGCACCTCGCCGTCGGCGGCGATCCGGACGTCGGTGCCGGGCATGGGCCAGCCGACGGTGCCGATCCGGGGGGCGTGCGGCGGGGTGACGGTGACCGCCGCGGTGGTCTCGGTGAGGCCGTAGCCCTCGTAGACGTGGATGCCGGCGCCCTCGAAGAACGTGCCGAGCTGCCTGCCCAGCGGCGAGCCGCCGCAGACGACGTGCCGGAGCTTGCCGCCGAGGGCGGCCCTGATCCGGCGGTAGACCAGGACGTCGTACAGGGCGCGGGCCAGCCGCAGGCCGATGCCGGGGCCCTTGACGGCGCTGAGCGGGGCCTCGGCGGCGACGCCGTTGCGACGGGCGACGCGCACGGCCAGCGGGCTGAGGGCGGGGCCGTTGACGGTGCTGTGCTGGGCGGCCTCGGCGGCGACGCCGAACCGGCGGGCAACGCGGGCGGCGCGGTCGAACGAGGCGACCCGGCCCATCTTCTCGGCGGTGGCCCGGCCGGTGTTGTAGACCTTCTCCAGCAGGTAGGGGATGGCGAAGAGGAACGTCGGCTGGAATCCGGCGAAGTCGGCCAGCAGCTCGTCGGTCTGCACGCTGGGCGCGTGGCCCAGGCGGACCCGGGCCCGGATACAGCCGATGGCGAGGGTGCGGCCGAGCACGTGGGCGAGGGGCAGGAACAGCAGCGTGGAGGCGGGCTCGTCCACGGCGAACTTGTACAGCGGGTAGAGCAGCTCGATGCCGTTGTCCACCTCGGCGAACATGTTGCCGTGGGTGATCACGCAGCCCTTGGGGACGCCGGTGGTGCCCGACGTGTAGATGATGGTGGCGGCCAGCCAGGGCGCGAGCAGGGCGCGGCGCTCCTCGACGGCGGAGTCCGGGATGTCGTGGCCGACGGCGGAGATCTGGCCGATGGCGCTGGTCTCGGTGCCGGAGATGGCGGTGATCTGCCACAGGTGATCCAGGTCCGGCAGCTCGTGCCGAAGCGAGGTGAGCATCCGGGCCTCCTCGACCCCCTCGACGGCACAGGCCCGCACGCCCGCGTCGCGCAGGATGTAGCTGACCTGGTGGGGGGAGGAGGTGGGGTATATGGGCACCGAGATCAGGCCGGCGGCCCAGGCGGCGAAGTCCAGGAGCGTCCACTCGTACCGGGTGCGGGACATGATGGCGATGCGGTCGCCCGGGCGCAGCCCGTGGGCTATGAGCCCCTTGGCGACATCCATCACCTCCGCGGCGAACTCGGCGCAGGTCACGTCGCGCCACGTGCCGTCGCGGTACTTGCGGCTGAGGGCGATCTCGTCGGGCGCCTCCTGAGCGTTCACGAACGGGATGTCGGCGAGGCTGCCCTCCTCGACCGTCGGCGCCAGCGGCGGCATGGAAGCCCCCGTGACGACTCCCCTCTCCATGCGCAGGTCCGGATAGAGAAGCGAAGGAGCGAGGGGTGGGCTCTTGACGTGCGTAGCGGACATGTAAACCGTCCTCCCCGGTGCGACCCTGGACTGGGTGGATCCCATGATTCTGCCCAGTTCAGAGCGGATCGACCGGTACTTTCACGGGAACTGCCACTCAGGATCTTGTACTGATCGCACGGAAAGCAGAAACGTACACGGAGAACAACGGCCTTATCACTCTCTGACACATTATCCGGGGTTCTTCGTCGCGCGGTGGCAACGAAGGTCCGCCATCCTTTCCGGCCCCGCCGCGACCGGCCCGGCGGGTGGAGCGACCGGTCTGTCCCGGTCCGGCCGCGGCGCGCCGGGCGCCGGTCAGGCGGCGGCCTTCACCTCGGGGGCCGGCCCGGGGACGGAGCCGGCCGCGTCACCGATCCCGGAGCTCGTCGCGCGCGCGTACGCCGCGCGGTCCAGGATCTTCTCCCGGGCCGCGACGACCACCGGCACCACCGCCTGGCCGGCGACGTTGGTGGCGGTCCTGACCATGTCCAGGATCGGGTCGATCGCCAGCAGCAGGCCGACGCCCTCCAGGGGCAGGCCGAGCGTGGAGAGGGTGAGCGTCGTCATCACCGTGGCGCCGGTGAGACCGGCGGTGGCGGCCGAGCCGATCACCGAGACGAACGCGATCAGCAGGTAGTCCCGCGGGCCCAGGCCGACGCCGAAGACCTCGGCCACGAAGACGGCCGCGAGCGCCGGATAGACCGCGGCGCAGCCGTCCATCTTGGTGGTGGCGCCGAACGGCACGGCGAACGAGCCGTACTCCCGGGGCACGCCGAGCCGTTCGGTGGCCTTCTGGGTCACCGGCAGGGTGCCGACGGAGGAGCGGGAGACGAACGCGAGCTGGAGGGCGGGCCAGGCGGCGCGGAAGAAGCGCAGCGGGTCGAGGCCGGCGGCGAAGCGCAGCAGCAGCGGGTAGACGCCGAAGAGGACGAGCGCGCAGCCGAGGTAGACGTCCGCCGTGAAGGTGGCGTAGTCCCCGAGCAGGTCCCAGCCGTACGCGTCGACCGAGCGGCCGATCAGCCCCACGGTGCCCAGCGGCGCGAGCCGGATGACCCACCACAGGGCCTGCTGGAGCAGCGCCAGCGCGCTCTCGCCGAAGGCGATCAGGGGGGTGGCGCGCCCGCCGAGCCGGAGCGCGGCGACGCCGGTGACGGCGGCGAGGAAGACGATCTGGAGCACGTTCGGCTCGGTGAACGGCGTGATCACGTCGGTGGGGACGATCCCGGTGAGGAAGTCCAGCCAGGAGCCCCGGTCCTCGGGCAGCGCGCCATCGGCCGGGGTGAGGCCGCTGCCCGCGCCGGGGTCGGTCAGCAGCCCGAGGGTCAGGCCGATGGCGACCGCGATCAGCGAGGTGACCAGGAACCACAGAAGGGTGCGGCCGGCCAGCCGGGCGGCGTCGGAGACGTCGCGGAGGGTGGTGATCGAGACGGCGATGGCGAGGAAGACGAGGGGGCCGACGGCCAGCTTGAGGAGCTGGACGAAGGTCTGGCCGATTTCCTGAAGCGTCCGGCCGAGCCAGTCGGCGTCCGTCGCGCGGGCGATCCAGCCCAGCAGCACGCCCAGCGCGAGGCCGATCAGGATCTGCGCCCAGAACGGCGGCAGCGCGGCCCGCGGACGGAAGCGGGCGGAAGCACGGGAAGAAGAAGGGGAGGGCGAGGGAGAGGACACGGGCACACTCCGGTCGGAAGTGAGACGGCCAGAACAGGGCCGAAAAGGGGTGAAAGGGGCGCGCGAGGGCGCGCGAAAGGTCGCGGACGTCCCGGGGGTGGGGGAGGTCAGCGACAGGCCGCGGTCGGACGGCGGCAGAGATCGATGTGCAGGCGCGCCACGAGCGGAACGCCCGGGTGACAGGTGCGCGCGGCTGCGGTGTTCATGACCAGCACGGTAGCAAGCGCCCGTGCCCCGCGGGGGCCCGTCACTCGGTGACTTCGTCCTCCATGCCGCGGTTGGCGTTCAGCCGCTGGCGGGCGCGGGCGATGTCCGGGGCGATCTCCCGCGACATGGCGTCACGCTGGGCGCGCAGCGCCACCAGGCTGATCGGCGCGGAGACGACGATGGCGAGCAGCATCAGCCACAGCGGGTTGGCCTTGCCGATGGACTCGGGGACGACGCCGGCGTAGGCCAGCACGGCGAGAACCGCGTAGCAGGCGGCGAAGATCGCCAGCCGCAGGCCGGTGTACCGGAGCGTCGCGCGCCGGGTGGAGTTGCTCACGGTGGGGTCCCTCCCTTTCGAGCCTGTCCAGTGAAACACAGCGGGCGCGGCGGTCAGCCGAGAGGCAGCCACAGGGTGACGTCGTCGCGGTAGTCGTCGTCCGCGACCTTGATGGCGCCCGGCACCCGGCCCACCTCGCGGTAGCCGCAGGCGGCGTAGAACCGCTCCAGGCCGAGGCCGCCCCGGCAGGTCAGGCGTATGCCGGAGATCTCCGGGTCGATGCTCCGCGCGGCGGTCGCCGCCGCCGCCATCAGCTCCCGGCCGGCGCCCCTGCCCTGCCGGTCGGGGTGGATCATCACGGTCCGCAGCCACACCCAGTGCCGCATCAGCGGGAAGGTGTTGAGCGCGAAGAACGCCGTCCCGACCGGCCGGCCGTCCCCGGTCACGGCGACCAGCAGCCGGGTGGTGCCCTGGGCCATGCCGACCAGGTGCTCGCGCAGCGCCGGGCGCACGTCGTCCGGTGTCACGGTCGGCAGGAAGCCCACCGCGCCGCCCGCGTTGACGACGTCGGCCCACAGCTCGGCCAGCCCGTCCCGCAGCGCCCGGCCGACCGGCGGGTCCAGCACGTACCGCGGCCGTACGCCGCGGCGCGCGTCCACCGTGGTCACGCCCGCACCCACGTCCGTGGTCACGTCCGTGCTCACCCGCTCACACCCGCATCGGCTGCGGCGCCTCACGCCGGTCCGGGTCGGGGCCGTCGTACTCGCGGACCACCTCGTAGCGGGTGTTGCGCTCGACCGGGCGGAACCCGGCGTCGCGGATCAGCTCCAGCAGGTCCTCGCGGGTGAGCTTGTCGGGGGTGCCGAAGTTGTCCGCGTCGTGGGTGATCTTGTACTCCACGACCGAGCCGTCCATGTCGTCCGCGCCGTGCTGGAGGGCGAGTTGCGCGGTCTGCACACCGTGCATCACCCAGAAGACCTTGACGTGCGGCACGTTGTCGAAGAGGAGGCGCGAGACGGCGAACGTCTTCAGCGCCTCGGCGCCCGTCGCCATTGTGGTCCGCTCCTGGAGCCGGTTGCGGACCTTGCCGTCCTTCACGTCCACGAAGTCGTGCTGGTAGCGCAGCGGGATGAAGACCTGGAAGCCGCCGGTCTCGTCCTGGAGCTCGCGCAGCCGCAGCACGTGGTCCACGCGGTGGCGCGGCTCCTCGATGTGCCCGTACAGCATCGTGGAGGGCGTCTTCAGGCCCTTCTCGTGCGCCAGCCGGTGGATGCGCGACCAGTCCTCCCAGTGGGTCCGGTGGTCGACGATGTGCTGCCTGACCTCCCAGTCGAAGATCTCGGCGCCGCCGCCGGTCAGCGACTCCAGCCCGGCGTCGATCAGTTCGTCGAGGATCTCGGAGGCGGGCAGACCGGAGATGGTCTCGAAGTGGTGGATCTCGGTCGCCGTGAACGCCTTCAGCGACACCGACTCCGGCAGCGCCTCCTTCAGCGCGCGCAGCGAGCGCGGGTAGTAGCGCCAGGGCAGCGTCGGGTGCAGGCCGTTGACGATGTGCAGCTCGGTGAGCCCGTCGCCCTCCATCGCCCTGGCCAGCCGCACCGCCTCCTCGATGCGCATGGTGTACGCGTCCTTCTCGCCCGGCTTCCGCTGGAACGAGCAGTACGCGCACGAGGCGGTGCACACGTTGGTCATGTTGAGATGGCGGTTGACGTTGAAGTACACGACGTCGCCGTTCTTGCGCGCGCGCACCTCGTGGGCGAGGCCGCCGAGCCAGGCCAGGTCGTCCGACTCGTACAGGGCGATGCCGTCCTCGCGGGTCAGCCGCTCACCGGCCCGGACCTTCTCCTCCAGCTCGCGCTTGCGCCCTGCGTCCATTCGTCGCGCCTCCTCCTCGTCGCCGCTCCACCGAGACTACGCCCGCCCGCGGTCGGGCAAGTCCCCGACCCGGTTCTCCCACTTGGTCGACAGCACGATGGTGGTCCTGGTGCGCGAGACGCCCTTGGTGCCCGACAGCCGCCGGATCGTGCGCTCCAGGCCGTCCACGTCGCTGGCCCTGACCTTCAGCATGTACGAGTCGTCCCCGGCGATGAACCAGCAGTCCTCGATCTCCGGCAGCTCGCGCAGCCGCCCGGCGACCTCCTCGTGGTCCACGGCGTCGGAGAGCTGGATGCCGATCAGCGCGGTCACCCCGAGCCCCAGCGAACGGGCGTCCACCGTCGCCCGGTACCCCGTGATGACCCCGGCCGCCTCCAGCCGGTTGATGCGGTCGGTGACGCTGGGCCCCGAGAGACCGACGAGGCGGCCCAACTCGGCGTACGAAGCCCGGCCGTTCTCGCGCAGCGCCTGGATGAGCTGCCTGTCCACCGCGTCCATCGTCGCAGCGCCTTCCTGGTACTCGTCCCCTGGTCGATCGACAACACAGAAGAATCTAAGGCATTCGGCCCCGGCGGCCTACGAGTGCCCGGCTGAACGGCCGCCGGCGCCCAGCTCGCCCGCCCAGCGGCGGTAGAGCGCGTGCGGCACACCGACCGCGTCCAGGGCGCGGCCCGCGACGAAGTCGACCAGGTCCTGGACGTGCGTCGCCCCGGCGTAGAACGCGGGCGCCGCGGGCAGGACGACCGCGCCCGCGTCGTCGAGGGTCACCAGGTGCCGCAGCGTCCGCCCGTCCAGCGGCGTCTCCCGGACGGCGACGACCAGCGGCCGGCGCTCCTTCAGCGTCACGCTCGCCGCGCGCTGGAGCAGGTCCTTGGACAGGCCGAGCGCGAGCCCCGCGACGGCCGCCGTGGAGGCCGGGACGACGAGCATGCCGCGGGCCGGATAGGAGCCGGAGGAGGGCCCGGCGGCGAGGTCGCCCGCCGCCCAGTACCGCACGGCGTCGGCGATCAGCCCGGGGTCGACGCCGAACGTCCCCGGCTTGCCGTCCGCGCCGGCCGCCAGCCAGCGGCCCAGGTCCTCCGCCCAGTGCGCGTCGCGGAACGGGATCCCCGTCTCGTCCAGCAGCGTCAGCCGGGCGGCGCGGCTGACGACCAGGTCCACCGCCTCACCGGCCGCAAGCAGCGCCCGGAGCACGGCCGCCGCGTACGGCGTCCCCGACGCCCCCGACACCCCGACGATCCACGGCCGGCGCCGCTGTCTGACGTACATACCGGTCAGGCTAACGGGCGGTCCGTTGCTAACGACCCGCTTACCGGACGGTGACGCCTCGGCCACATACGGCGCCCCCGGCCGAGTGGCGCGAGCGGCCCGGTGGAAACTTGATCGTGCGGCACCCGTGCCGCGCCACCGCCCACGGACAGGAGACCCGACATCGCCACCCGCCCGACGCGCCGCCCCGCCGGCCGCGCGTTCCTGACCCGGCTGGCCGCCCTGTGCGGCGCGGCGCTTCTCGTCACGGCGACGGGAGCCTGCCAGATGGTGCAGAACGCCAGGGCCGGACTGCGGGTCTCGGACGCGGTTGACGAGCTCCTGTCATGGGAGGCGCTGACGGCCGTCGCGACCGTGGACGCCACCCAGGAGGAGGTCTACGACTACCTGCTGCGGGCGGGCGCGGACAGCGGCCGGGAGCCGTCGATGGACGCGGCGCGGCTGCTGGCCGACCTGGAGCTGACCGTCTCGGTGGGCGACCCCGAGCACGAGACGCGGATGAAGGACATCGGCCCGGACGACCCGCTGAACAGCGCGATGACGGTGAACTTCGGCGGCCGGGACATCGCCGGCGTCAAGCTGCTCGACGGCCGCGCGTACGCCCGCGTCGGCGGCCAGGCCATCGTGGAGGACGTGTACGGCGGCGACGAGGCGGCCGTCGCCCGCGCCGGGCGCTTCGCGGAGGACGCCGCCCACCTCCCCGACGCGCTGGCCGGCCCGGCGCTGGCGCTGCGCGGCGACTGGGTGGAGGTCGAGCCGTTCGCGTACGACGCGTACGCCGAGACGCTCGTGGAGCACGGCGGCGTCGACCCGGAGATCGCCCGGGCCGTGGCCGGCGTGCTGACGGACGGCGGCGCGATGCTGGACCCGGCCGCGCAGTGGGACTTCGCCGGTGGCCTGGAGGACACGCTGCGGTCGGGCGCCGCGCTGCGCGGCACCGGCGAGGCGCACGGCGCGGACACGGTCGACGTCCACCTCCCGGCCCGGGACGCCTACCGGGCGCTGGAGCCGGTGCTGACGCTCCTGACGGAGCAGTGCGAACGCTTCGGCGTCCCGCCCGTGGTGACGGAGCCGTCCGGCACCGCGGACGACGTGACGGCGGAGCTGGCCATCCGCAACGGCGTGCTGACGAACGTCACGTTCGACCTCGGCCAGTTCGGCCCGGAGGGCGCGGGCTCGCTGCCGCTGAACCTGTTCCTGGCGGGCGGCGCGGCCCTGAACCTCGACCCGCCGGAGACGAGCACGGGCCCGCTGACCCCGGAGGACCTGACGGTGGCCCTGCTCTACCTCGCGGAACGGAACGAGGACCGCGCCGAGACCGGGTCCCGCGCCGACGTCCCGGGCCCCATGCAGCCGTAGGGCCCGTCCCGCGGCCTACGCTCGCCGCATGGACATCGTCAATCCGGCCCTCAGCGACTACCTGCTGGCCCACTGCACCCCCGCCGACGACGTGCTGCGCGATCTCGCCGCCGAGACGCGGCGGGCGCTGCCCGCGCACGTGCCCATGCAGATCACCCAGGACGAGGGCGCGTTGCTCACCCTCCTGGTCCGCCTGACCGGCGCCCGGCGGGCGATCGAGGTCGGCACGTTCACCGGGTACTCCTCCATCTGCATCGCCCGCGGCCTGGCCGCCGGCGGCCGGCTGCTGGCCTGTGACGTCAGCGACGCCTGGACGTCCGTCGCCCGCCGCTACTGGGAGCGGGCGGGCGTCGCCGACCGCATCGACCTGCGGATCGCGCCCGCCGCCGAGACCCTGCGGGCGCTGCCGCGCGAGGAGACCGCCGACTTCGCCTTCGTCGACGCCGACAAGACCGGCTACCCCGTCTACTACGAGGAGCTGGTCACCCGGCTGCGCCCCGGCGGCCTGATGGTGCTGGACAACACGCTCCGCGGAGGCCGCGTCGTCGACCCGGACGCCCGGGACGCGGCCGACCTGGCGATCCGTGAGACGAACGACACCATCGCCGCCGACCGGCGCGTGGAGTCCGTGCTGCTGCCGCTGCGCGACGGCGTCACCCTCGTCCGGAAGCTCTGAGCCCGTCCTACCCTGGGACGTATGCCCGAACTGCCGGAAGTCGAGGCACTGCGCGATTTCCTCACCGGCCACCTCGTCGGCCGGGAGGTGGCCCGCGCGCTGCCGGTCGCGTTCCACGTGCTGAAGACCTACGAGCCCCCGCTGACCGCCCTGGAGGGCAGGACGGTCACGGCGGTGGCCCGGCACGGCAAGTTCCTCGACATCGCCCACGGGGACCTGCGCCTGGTCGTCCACCTCGCCCGGGCCGGCTGGCTGCGCTGGCAGGACAGCCTGCCCGCCGCGCCGCCGCGTCCGGGCAAGGGGCCGCTCGCGCTGCGCGTCGCCCTCGCCGACGGCGCCGGCTTCGACCTCACCGAGGCCGGCACGCAGAAGCGCCTGGCCGTCTACTGCGTGCGGGATCCGGCCGAGGTGCCCGGCGTCGCCCGCCTCGGCCCCGACCCGCTGGACCCCGGCTTCACGGCGGACGCGTTCGCCGCCCTGCTGCGCGGCGAGAACCGCCAGATCAAGGGCGTGCTGCGGGACCAGAGCCTGCTGGCCGGCATCGGCAACGCCTACTCGGACGAGATCCTGCACGCCGCCCGCATGTCGCCGTTCCGGATCGCGGCCCGCCTGACGGACGAGGAGGCCGCCGCCCTGTACGCGGTGATGACCGGCACCCTGCGCGCGGCCGTGGACCGCTCGCGGGGCCTGGCGGCCGGGCGGCTGAAGGCGGAGAAGAAGAGCGGGCTGCGCGTGCACGGCCGCGCGGGCGAGCCCTGCCCGGTCTGCGGCGACACGATCCGCGAGGTGTCGTTCCGCGACTCGGCGCTCCAGTACTGCCCGACGTGCCAGACCGGCGGCAAGCCGCTGGCCGACCGGCGCCTGTCCCGCCTGCTGAAGTGACCGCCGGCCCGGACTGCGTCCGGGACCGGCTCCGCCTCACGTCGGGTCGGCCTCGACGGCGACGCCGTGCGCCTGGGCGATCTCCGCGAGCCCGCCCGCGTACGGCCGGCTGACCGCCGAGAACCACCAGCCGTCGTCCTCCCGCACCAGCTCCCCGACGGTCAGCCCGGTCGCGTGCGCCGGGCCGCTGGGGAAGCCGTAGCACAGCAGCTCCATGTCGTTGCCCGGGTCGATCAGCCGGGCGTGCAGCAGCCCGATCCCCGCCAGGTTCTGCCCGCGCGCCTCCGCGTCGTGGATGGAGAGCACGAAGATGATCCGCTCGGCGCGCGCCCCGAGCCGCGGCAGCTCCACGCGGAACAGCGCCTCCGGGTCGTCGCCGCCCAGCCGCATCCCGATGCCGGGCGGCTCCGGATTGTTGTAGAAGACGAAGTGGTCGTCGGAGAGCACCTGCCCGGCCGCGTCCACGATCAGCGCGCTGGCGTCGGCGTCCATGCCGTCCGGCGCCCGCCAGTCGAGACCGATGGTGAACGACGCCGCGCCCGGCAGCACGTCCGCCAGCCGCATCCGCTGCCCGGTGGCCAGCGGCAGCCGCCCGCCGCCGGGCCGCGGGCAGCTCGCCAGCAGCACCGCGCGCGGGTCGCGCCGCGCGTCCACGCGGGTCGGCTCGTACGCCGACGCCACGGCCGCCACCACGGGGGCGGCGGGCGCGTGCGCGGCGAGCACCGAGAGGTCGCGCAGCCGCTCCGCGACCTCGGCGGCGCTGCCGGGCCGCTCCTCGGGCCGCTTGGACAGCATCGACAGGATCAGCTCGTCCCACCCCGGCGGCAGCCCGGGCCGCAGCGCGCTGGGCGCGGCCGGCGCGCTCTCCATCTGCTGCCGCAGCAGCTGGTAGAGGGACGCGCCGTGGAACGGCGGGCGGCCGGCGATCAGCGCGTACAGCACGCAGCCGGTGGAGTACAGGTCGCTGCGGGTGCCGACCGGGCGGCCCTCGATCTGCTCCGGCGACATGTACGCCGGGGTGCCCACCACGACGCCGGTCGAGGTCAGCCGCGCGTGGTCGCTGGACTCCGCGAGGACGGCGGCGATGCCGAAGTCCAGGACGCGGGCGAGACCGTCCGGTCCGACCATCACATTGGCGGGCTTGAGGTCCCGGTGGACGACGCCCGAGTCGTGCGCCACGGCCAGCGCCCGGCACATGTGCTCGCCCCAGCGCGCGACCTCCCCGAGCGCGGGCAGCTCCGCGGTCAGGAGCTGGTCGAGGGAGCGCCCGCGCAGCCGTTCCATGACGAGGTACAGCACGGAGTGCCCATCGCCGTCGAACCGGGCCTCACCGACGTCGTGCACGGTGACGATGAAGGGGCTGGACAGGCCGGCCAGCAGCTTGGCCTCGCGCTCGAACCGCTCCCGCGCCCGGGGGTCCCGGCCCACGGTGACGGTGCTCACCAGCTTGACGGCGACCTGCCGTTCGAGCCGCAGGTCCAGCGCCTCCCAGACGGTGCCGCTGCCCCCGGCGCCCAACTGCCGGCCGAGCCGGTACCGGCCGTCGAGAACCCGGTCCTGCATTCCCACGCACCCCCAGACGTCGCCCCGCGGTACCGCTACTTTAAGCGGCCCCGAGGCCCCCCGACGGGGGGTCCGCCGACACGGGCCGGGCCGCGCCGGTCGAACGCCGCTCGATTGTCAGTGCCCCTGGCTACGCTGAGCCCCTGTTGGACCAGCCCCGCGCACGACCGTCCCGAACCAGCCCGTCAGAGCCTTCAGCCAGGACAGCCAGGAGCCACGCGATGAGCACATCCGCCTCCACCACCAGCGCGTCAGCGACCACCGCCCCGGCCGCGCCCCTCACCGAGCGGGACCTGGAGCAGCACCGCAAAGAACTCACCGGGTATTGCTACCGGATGCTCGGCTCGGCCTTCGAGGCGGAGGACGCCGTGCAGGAGACCATGGTCCGCGCCTGGCGCGGCATCGACCGCTTCGAGGGCCGCTCGTCCCTCCGCTCCTGGCTGTACCGGATCGCGACCAACGTCTGTCTGACGATGCTCAGCGGCAGCAGCCGCCGCGCCCGCCCCATGGACCTCAGCTCCCCCACGCCGACCGCGTCGGCCGTGCTCGGCCCGCCCCTGCCGGAGACGGCGTGGATCGAGCCGATGCCCGACAGCCGGATGCTGCCCGACCCGGCGGAGAAGGCCGAGCAGCGCGACTCGGTCCGCCTGGCGCTCGTCGCCGCCCTCCAGCACCTGGCGCCCCGGCAGCGGGCCGTGCTGATCCTGCGCGAGGTGCTGAGCTGGAGGGCGAGCGAGGTCGCGGAGCTGCTGGACACCACGGTCGCCTCGGTGAACAGCGCGCTGCAGCGGGCCCGCGCCACCCTGGCCGCGACCGGCGTCACCGAGTCGGACCCCTCGCAGCCCCTGACCGACGAGCACAAGGCGCTGCTGAGCCGCTATCTCGACGCCTTCGAGCGCTATGACATGGACGCCCTCACCGCCCTGCTGGCCGAGGACGCCACGCTGTCGATGCCGCCCTACGACCTGTGGATGCGCGGGACGGACGACATACGGGCCTGGATGCTGGGCCAGGGCATCGGCTGCGCCGGGTCCCGCCTGATCCCGACCTGGGCGAACGGCGCGCCCGCCTTCGGCCAGTACCGGGCGGCTCCCGACGGCGGCCACGTGCCGTGGGCGCTCCAGGTGATAGAGGTCTCAGACGGCCGCATCACCGGGATCAACGCCTTCCTGGACACCGAGCGGCTCTTCCCGCTCTTCGGGCTGCCCGCCCACCTCCCCGAGGCCGAGCCAGCCGAGGAGACCCTGTAACCCGCCGCCCACGTGCAGGAACCGGACCTGGCAGCCGAGCCGCTTCGCGGTCAGCCGCATCCGGGCCAGGGCCTCGATCGTGACCGCGTTGGACGCCCCCGCGCCGGGGGGCGCCGCCAGCGCGGCCACGTCCACGGTCAGCACGGCCGCGCCGCTCCGGCGCGCGTGCGCGGCCAGCCGCTCGCACATCCCCGGCACGTCGTCGCGGGTCACCGGACCACGCACGACGAACACCTCACCACCGCCCACCACTGCCTCCTTGCCCTCGGTAAGGAGACCGCCCCACCGGGGAGAACTCATCGGGGCAGCGGCTTGACCCAGCGTGCCCAGTCCCGCTGCCGCCCGTAGCCCAGCGCCGCCCAGACCCGGCGCGCCCGCTCGTTGTCCTCCAGCACCATGGCGTCGACGCGCCGCCCGCCCACCGCGGCGAACCGCAGCTCGGCCGCCTCGACCAGCGCGGTCGCCACGCCCCGCCGCCGCCAGGCCGGCGCGACCGCCAGCCGGTAGAGGTGGCACCGCCACCCGTCGAACCCGGCGATCACCGTGCCCACCAGTTCCCCGTCCCGCTCGGCCAGCAGCAGCGCCTCGGGGTCCCGCTCGATCAGCCGCGTCACGCCCTGCGAGTCGTCGCTGACGCTGACGCCCCGCGCGGCCTCCTTCCAGAACGCGAGCACCCGCTCCACCTCGGCGGCCGTCGCGGGCCGTACCCGTATCTCTGCCATGCCGCCCACCCCACCACGCGGCCCCGGGCGGCGGCCACGCGGTTTCAGCCCCAGCCGCCCAGCGTGAACCAGACCGTCTTGCCCCGGCCCGGGACGTGGTGGCAGACGCCCCACTCGGTGGCGCAGGCCGACAGCAGCATCAGCCCCCGCCCGTGCTCGGACTCCGGGTCCGGCATGCCGCACGGCACCCGCGGGTCGCCCGGGGCGTCGTCGTGGACCAGCACACGGACCGCGCCGCCCGGCGTCCACTCCGCGTACAGCTCCACCGGCGACGACGACAGGCAGCCCAGCGCCGCCACCACCGCGTTCGTCACGATCTCCGACGTCAGCAGCGCCGCCGTCTCCACGACCCCGGACCCGGCCGGGACCACCGGCGCCAGCGCCGTGCGCACCGCGTCCCGGGCGCTGCGTACCCAGCGCGGCTCGGGAGGAAAGGTGAGTGTGAAGTCGGTGACGCACTTACCGGACGCAGCGGCGGTGGACAGCGAGCACATGCGGACCTTCCTCCCACGACCGGAACGGCTCCCCGAAGGTAGAGTGCGCGGTCACATCCCTACAACCCTCCGCGACCCATCAGCTTCCATGAGTGACAAACCCCCATACCGCCCACCCGAACCGCCGACTCTGTGAAGGAAATCGACGCATGGGACTGCGCTCGAAGCCGACCCAACGACAGCGACGCCTCGGCCACGAGCTGCGCAAGCTGCGCGAAGCGGCCGGCATGGGAGCGGCGGAGGCGTGTGAACGGGCCGGCCTGAACAAACCGCACCTGAGCCATATCGAGGCGGGCCGCACCGCCTGTCCCGAGCCGCGGCTGCGCGCCCTGCTGGACGCCTACGGTTGCAGCGATACCACCCTCATCCGCGCCCTGGTCGAGCTGACCAACGCCACCGGCAAGGGCTGGTGGTCGGCGCACCGGGACGTCGCGGACGACCGGGGCCGCGACCTCGCGGAGCTGGAGTCCACCACGACCGCGTACCGCGTCTTCGACTGGCTGCACGTCCCCGGGCTGCTCCAGACCCCCGCCTACATGCGGTCGCTGTTCACCCACGAGGACCCCGGCGCCACGGCCGGGGACCTCGACGCCCGCACCGGCTTCCGGCTGCGCAGGCAGCGCGTCCTGACCGAGGAGCCCGCCCCCGCGTTCCGGGCCGTGATCCACGAGGCCGCGTTCCACATGGGGTTCGTGGACCGCGTCACGATGCTGGAGCAGCTGGACCACCTGGTGGAGCTGGCACGGTTGCCGCACGTCAGCATCCGGCTCCTGCCGTTCCGGTGCGCCGCATACCCGGGCACATCCGGCACCCCCTTCACGATTCACGACGCGTCCGCACCCCAACTGTCCACGGTCTACGTCGAGCAGCCGAACACCCCGCTGTTCCTCTTCGCCCCCTGGCACGTCGAGCACTTCGCGGCGGACTTCGCGCGGATCAGCGGTATTTCCCTCGACCCCCTGGATCCCGGCGCGGCGGACGAGAAGAGTTCCCTGGGACTGATCCAGCATCTGCGCTACGTCCTGTAGGAGGTGCCCCGTGACCGACGGTGCCTGGCAGAAGTCCAGCCTCAGCACCGGCGACCCGAACCAGAACTGCCTCGAGGTCGCCCCCACCCCCGACGGCCGCCACATCCGCCTCCGGGAGAGCACCGCCCCCGCCACCATCCTGACCACCACCCCGGCCCGCTGGGCCGCGCTGCTGCGCCATCTCAAGGCGAAGGATGCATAGAGCGGACGTGATTTCAACCGCGCCCGCACAGGGGCCGAACGTCAGTGGAGGGCGCTAACGTCGTGTGAGGAGGTAATAGACTCGCTGCTGTTGAGGGGGCGCGATGATGAGTTACGACGACGAGTACGACGACACGCGCGCCCGCGGCATCCCCGCGCAGACCCGCACCCGGCTCCCCGACCAGCCCGAGCCCCCCTC